>JAZUBE010000236.1:0-8598 GCA_045638325.1 Eubacteriales bacterium | reverse complement strand
CGCTGCTTCTGACCACCGGACAGAGCCTTAGGACGTCTGTCAAGAAGGTGGGTGATGTCAAGAATACGTGCAGCCTCCTCAACGCGGCGCTTGATCTCCTCCTTGGGAGTCTTACGGAGCTTCAGACCGAATGCCATGTTGTCAAATACGGTCATGTGAGGGTACAGAGCGTAGTTCTGGAACACCATCGCGATATCACGATCCTTAGGAGCGATATCGTTTACGAGACGGTCGCCGATGAAGAGCTCACCATCGGAGATCTCCTCGAGTCCTGCGATCATACGAAGGGTTGTGGTCTTACCGCAACCGGAAGGGCCTACGAGAATAAGGAACTCCTTGTCCTTAACCTCAAGGCAGAAGTCGGATACCGCAGTAACGCCGCCTGCGTACTTCTTATAAATATGCTTGAATGACAGACTTGCCATGATATATCCTCCGATATACTTACTTAAATTTACGGATATTTCCGCTTATATACTTCATATATTATAGCAAATTTCTCTGTCAAATGGAAGAGGCTATTCATCCAAATTTTTTTGCATATCTTTGTGCACATTGTACACTTCGTTCAAGATTTTTCCACAAAAACGGCAAACTCAATTTTATTTTGTTCTAATAATATTAGAATACTGTTTTTTATCTCTCATTATACGGGTTATCCTTGATATATCCTCTCCGGCAAGCGCCGCCTTTGACCGCGTTATCTCCGACAGTTTTCCCCTGTCGGCAGAAAGAGCCCGTGTCACAGCGGAACACAGCTTATCCCCCGAAAGCTCGCAGAGTCTCACGACGGCGCATTCTCCGAGGATATTTGCGGCAGCATCTATCTTCGGATCCACGGATATTCCCACCGACGGCACTCCCGCCGTGGCAGCGTATATCATAAGATGAAGCCTCATGGACAGTACAAATTCCGTCTCGCCTACAAGTCTGCAAAGCTCATTTCCCGTGAGATACGGTACGCTCAGCGCCTCTCCGCAGGTATTTTCCGCAATAATCCTGCAGAGCTCTCCGTCTTCGCTGTCCTGCATCGACACGAAAACAGGCACAATCCCAAAGCGAAGGCAGATATCACGACAGGCACGGCAGATACATCTGCCTCCGTCACCGTGGCAGGCTGATGCTCTCAGAGCCACCGCAAAATAACGCACCCCCTCCCGCATCCCGAAGATACGCCTTGTATGCGCCCTTCGGCTCATATCCCCGAGAGCAAGGCGGAATGCCGGGTCGGCGGTAAGAGCCACCCGCTCACGGGGGACACCCAGCTTCACGAGGTATTCCAGTGATGCGGTATCACGGACACTTATATACTCAGCCATAAGCGCCGCCCTCATCACAAGTCCCTCGGCAAATTTCCCTCTCAGCGGTCCGATACCGTTTGCGCAGATCACAACCCCCGCACCGCAAAGTCTTGCAAGAACGATCACGGAAACGTAATAAAGGAGGCTGCGGATGCTGGTGGAATTCTGAAAGAGGCTTCCGCCTCCGCTTATGAGAAGGCGCGAACGTCTCAGGGAGGATATCATACGGAAAATATTATACCGCCCTATCCCGACAGCTCCGCACCACTTTGCGAAATCTCCCGTTCTGCGGCACAGCACAGCAAGTCTTGCACCGCTGTATTCGTTTTGTATAGCGGATATGAGGCAAAAGAGTGAGGTATCATCTCCGCTGTTACCGTATCCGAAATACCCGGAGATGACAGCGTCGGGACTTTCCTTTTCCGACGCCCGCTGCTCCTCAGCCATCGCTGACAACCTTCGTTTACCGAATATCGCAAGTATATTCATGTGCCCCTCCGAACAAAAAAATCCGACATTATTATAATGCCGGATTTTCATATTTAATACAGATGCACGACAATGATCATTCAAAAAAGATGCGTGCATAAAGTGCCTCTGCATCGTCAGCCATTCGTCCAACGGAATAGAGCCTCATTACCACCTCACGGCAATATTCACCCATCTCCCGCAGTTTTTCATCGGAGCATGACAAAAGCTCAGTCACAGCTTTTGAGAGAGTCTCGCTGTCAGCTACATCCCTGTCACGGAAGCAGAAATTTGTGGACACTGCCGTCTCCTCAAGCTCCGGAGTATAAATCCCCAGATGTCCCTGTGCTCCCGAAAGGACCACGGGAACTCTTGTCGCCATAGCCTCCATTGCGGCACGTGAAACACCGACGAAGATTTTCGCACGCTTCAGTATCTGAGCAATATCGGTACGGGGGCCCGTCACAACAATGCGCACGTCACGCATCTTTTCATTCACAGATGAAGCCAGCCCCTCTATCTCCTCAAGCACGTCACCGCCGCCGACGACGATGAGCTTTGCGTCAGGGTGTTTTTCTGCGATATCGGGCATAGCCTCGATCATGCGGAACACGTGATATGCGGGATCACGGTCAAGACGTGTTACGCATACGATGCTGTCACCCTCAGCCATTTCGGGAACTGCCGCCTCAGCCGAAGTGTCACGATCAAACTTATCCGTGTCGATACCGTTTACGGTAAGAGCGATATTCTCATACGGTACACCGTAATATTTCATCAGATATTCCCGTACATCCTCCGATACTGCGAGGGTATATTTACCCACACGGGTGAGAAGGCGCAGATACCACACGGGATCGTACACTCCGTGAAATGTGGTGACAAAAGGCACACCGCATTTTTTTGCCGCTGCAGCGCCAATGAATCCGGGGATACGTGCATGAGCGTGTACAACATCGTACTCCTCATACTTCATATGGGATATGAGCATCTTTTTCGCCTTCATCATGCTTCGGGGATCTTTTGTATGAAGAGGCACATCTATATGTCTTACTCCCGAAGCCTCAAGCTCCTTCACGTAAACTCCGCCGTTTGATGCGACGGTAACGGAGTGTCCGCGACGTGCAAGCTCTCCTGAAAGCTCAAGAATATGTGTCTCAGCGCCGCCTATATCCATCGCCGCCGTAAGCATAAGTATCTTCATATGTACCCCCATATCATGCGGTATTATCCTTAATATGATACCACAACCGACAGATTTTTACAAGTGGCAGTTTAAACACCCGTCTCATTCCCGCAATATCCATTATGCCTGCCGCCGCATAAACTGAAAGTGCGGATCAAATTTGCCCATGTGTGTTTACTTTGCACCATGCCCGGCAATAATAATACCGCAGGATATGCAAAGGAAAGGAATGAAATACAGTGAACATCAGACGCGGAGACATTTATTACGCGGACCTGAGCCCTGTAGTGGGCAGCGAGCAAGGTGGACTCAGACCTGTTCTGATAATACAGAATGATGTGGGCAACAGGCACAGTCCCACGGTTATCGCCGCCGCCATCACCAGCAGGATGAGCAAAACAAGGCTCCCTACTCACATAGATGTTTATGCAAACAAAGTGGGACTCGCAAAGGATTCGGTAATACTTCTTGAGCAGATACGTACAATAGACAAGAAAAGACTTAAAGAGAAGATGGGGCATCTTGACGATTCTCTCATGCGTGAGGTAGACAGTGCCATAACCATCAGCTTCGGGCTGGGTGGCACCGCCGTCCCCGATACGGCAGATGTGAATACCATTCCCGCCGCTTTCTGAATCCTCCGATACAAAAAGCAAAATACAGCCGTGGCTCTGTTGGCTTCGGCTGTATTTTTATGTTACCACATTTTTGTGTATTTTCCTCCGAACATCATGTCGTACTGTACGAGCCAATGGTCAAAGGATACTTTTTTCTGCTCCTCACTCATCTGAGTGTCGGCAGTGCCGTCTGGCATCAGTGCCACGATATTCGTATGACCGGGGAGGATAGCTCTCACATCGGAGAGATACTCAAAATAACCGGGGCGTGCCAGTCCGAGCTTTTCCGTAGCATACGGAAGAAGCTGATACATGGAGAAATCTTCCGTGCCGGTAATACTGTCACCATAGTTTTTCCATATGAGATAAGGTGTTGTATAATTGAGCTTTGTGTTGAGAGCATCGGAATTGTCAGGAGATGTAAGTCCCAGATCGGCAAGATCGACGCTGCCCACATGAGGCTGATGATCTCCGAAGAATATTATCACAGTCTCGCTGTCAACACCCTTGAAATACTCCACAAGTGCACCGAGAGCCTCATCCGCAAGATATGCACCCGTTGCATAGGATTCAAGAGCTCCCTTTACCTCCTCACTTATAGCTGGAACGTCACCTGTCAGACGAATGGTATCATCACCGTAATCGGAGCCGACATAGGATGCGTGGTTCTGCATGGATACGCAGAATGCGAAGAAGGGGCCGTCGTCCTTCGCAGCCTCATATTCGCTTATTATCATTTCTGTCATATCCATGTCAGATATGTATTTCTGCCATCTGTGAGTGGTGGGATCCTCAAAATCATCCATGGAGATGAACTTATCAAAGCCCATGAGGGGGTACGCCTTGTCTCTGCTCCAGAAGTCGGGCTTATAGGGGTGGATCGCCACGGTGCTGTAGCCGAGTTCCTTCAGGAATGAGGCGTAGCTGTCAGTCTTTTCGTTGACATACTGCATGTAGGGCACAGTTCCCTGAGGGAGATGCGATGCGCTGTTACCCGTGAGCACCTCATATTCGGAGATCGACGTGCCTCCGCCGTACGAGGGAGTCAGCACCATTCCCGTAAGTGAGGTCTCCCTCAGCTCATGGAGAACGGGGGTGATCTCACGTTCAAACTCAAGCGCAGTCCACTGATCGGGATCGACGAACGCCTCGCTCATTATACAGATGATGTTGGGCATCGCTCCGTCTTTATTCTCATATCCCCGGGTGATATCCTTAACAACATCCTCGCTGTATCCGACAGGCTCCTCAACTATCATATTTTCCGCATTCTGCATGAAGGTCACGAAAAATCCGCCACGGTCATACGAGCCTGTCTCATCCCATGTGATAAGCTCAATTCCGTGCTCCGCCATAAGAGGTGCGTTGAATATTACGCCTGTGGTGAAGAACCAGAGACATACACCCATTCCCACACCTGCAATAAGGCGGAAATAATATTTTGCCGCTTTATGATAACGGAAGAAGATGTCAAGAAGCACTGCGCCAAGCACGAACGCAATCACATAGATCACGCCCGACCAGAAATCACCCGTGAATTCCATTTTGACATCGCTGACTATATCGGCAGCTTCTTTTATCTGGAATATATCCCAGGGAAAGAAAGGCTCACCGCGGAGCGACAGTTTGAAATAGTGAACGCTGTGTACCACAACGGAGATCGCTCCCACAACACCTACACCGATACTCAGCTTTGTCGTTATGAGGCCGAGAAGCATTATGGCAAAGAATACTACAACGGTAGTCATCCAGAAGGCGAAATCACCGCTGTCCGTACGAAGCCACGGCAGGATACCGTTCCCTCTTATTATTCTCTCACCAACATATACAAGCATAGGTGATACTATGGCGGCGTAAAGCACATTAAGGATCGGAGTGAGCCATGATCTGAAAGGAAGCCACGTCACACCGAACAGTCCATTTTTATTTTTCATAAATATGTGATCCTTATGGATATGATTTGTTTTATCATATAATTATACAACATTTCACGAAAAATGTCAAACGGACACGAAAACAGGTGAATATCAGGAAAGCGTGATGATTTAGACTCCCATCAGTTCTGCCACTGTATTTTCATATCACGTACAAGAGGATAAGTCACTGCCTCGCCACCGTAAGGATCGCATCTTTTCATGTCAACAGCACAGATACTGCCGCTACCATAGGTCGTGTAATAATAAACACCTGTGTCCGTGTTACAGCAGGATGAGTACAGGGTGTACTCAAATCTGTCCTCTGCCGCAGTACATCCTTTCGGCTGTGCCACCGATGACAGAATGTGGAAAAACTGCGATACGCTGTCAGCCTCTGTACCGTCCGACAGGGAATTGTGCAGAACGAATACTGCACGTACGAATCTTGACGGGGATGACATGTCACCGGGAAGCCCGATACTGCCCATTCCGAGGCTGAAAGGCTCAAGGGAAAGCTTACCCGAGAATCTGTTTACGGGGGAATTTGCCGTGATGCCCATATAATTCCTGAGATTCAGCATATGATAGTCAAATGGCGGATTGTTGGTGAGGACTCCTGCAGGATTATCGTATACACGAAGCCCATCCGCCACCGGCTCTGCAACGATGGTACTGTCTTTGTCAGATATCATAAAATGAAGGGGCGACAGTGGGAAATCTTCACTGAAGCTCTCATTCAGGAGATTTATACGACCGAGAAGCTCCCTCGCCTCACCGATATTTTTACACCGGCAGAGTATCCATGGGATAAACTCAAACGGAGTTATGTTGTCTTTGCCTTCGGTGTAGGGGAAATATACCGCATTCCCGGGAAAATTCAGTCCCGCCATGCTGAGTCCCGCCTCATTCGTCGCTTCGTAGTACAGAGGGTATCCTTCCGCAACAGTTGCCATACCGATCATGGCATAGTGCGAATCCATTACGGGCATATGCCTGAACCTGAAGGGGTAATTTCTCGGTGTAAAAGTTACCGCTTCATTATATGAGTACCATAGATCAAGATTGCGCCCGAAATAGTGGGCATTTGTTTTGTAAGATACAGCCGTGCACATAAAAACTCCTTTTTAGTCTATTATACCCGCAAAGAGAAGACATATACCAAAACAAAAACTACGGATATTATGTGATTCTACTGCGTTCGTAATGAACCATCTCAGACGCCGAAGTTTCCTCGCTCGGTAAACCTCGCTCACCTTCTTGGCTTGATTTTATTATCACAACCACGAACAAAAACTTTTTCAAAGAAATTATCAAAAAGGGGTTGACAACCACCCGCTTTTCTGATATAATGTTTGACGTTCCGAAACATTGGGGAATTGTGTAACGGCAGCACGACAGACTCTGACTCTGTTTGTTGGGGTTCGAATCCCTATTCCCCAGCCAAAACAAAAGACCACCACAAGGTGGTCTTTTGTTTTTGTTTGTACAAGACGATGAGAACCCCCGCAGATTTGCGAAAGCAAATATGCATGGGCTTGCGGGTACGGATAACGAAAAATTTGCACACACGATACCGCAAACCTCGGTTCAGAATCCCTATTCCCCAGCCAAAACAAAAGACCACCCCAAGGTGGTCTTTTGTTTTTGTTTGTACGAGACGATGAATGTCCACATTTACTCTCCCGTAACATCATATTCATTGACAATAAATAGATAAAATGATATAATAATACAAATCATATTTCCACGAAAGGTATTTCATAATGAAACTTATCAAAGATAAACAGATCCTCGTCGCTGCCGACTTTGCAGGCGTTAATCTCAAGAACTACATCTGCGATCACCTCAGAAAGCACGGCTGGACCATCACCGATATCGGTGTTAAAACTCTTGACGACGAAAATCCCGAAATGTTCCACCGCATCGGTCTGAAGGTTGGCGCAAAGATCGCTGAGGGCGAGTTCGAGCGTGCAATGATCTTCTGCGGCACAGGTATGGGTATTCACATCGCTGCAAGCAAGTGTCCCGGAGTTCACGCCGCTGTTGTTGAATCTCCCCATGCGGCACTCAGAGCGATCACCGGCAACAACGTAAACGTTCTTGCAATGGGCGGTCACTGGATCGGCGGAAATCTCGGTATCGAGATCGCTGAGGCATACCTCTACCACAATCTCGGTGACGGATACGAGTGGTGGCCCAATTTCTACGAATTCCACAAGCTGGCGTATGACGAGCTGAACGAGTTCGACTACGAGACATTCAAGAAGAACGGCTTCACCTTCCCCGATGCCGTGGATATTCCTCTTGATGCTTGTGACAAGCCCGAAGAGTTGAAGTCTCTCTGATTTTAGTTATCGAAAGGATTTGAATTATGAGAATCGGAACACATTTTGCATACTGGGGCCGTACATGGTCCGTTGATTATATTGAGCTTTGCCACAAGGCAAAGGCATGCGGTCTTGATGTACTTGAAGTTGGTGCAGGAGACCTTGTGAACATGAGTGACTCTGAGCTTGCAGAGCTTCGTGCTACCGCAAAGGATCTCGGCCTTGAGATCTCCGCAAACCTCGGCCCTCCCAAGGATAAGGACATTTCTTCATCCGATCCCGCAGTACGCGAGGCAGGAATCAAGTTCCTCTGCGATATCATGCACCAGATGGTGAAGATCGACTGCTCCATCCTCATCGGTGCGCTGTACAATCACTGGCCTTATGATTTTGCTGACACTGACAAGCCTGCTCTCTGGAGCCGTGCTGTTGAAAGTCTGAAGATCGTTGGTGACGAGGCAGGTCGTCTCGGCGTGACCATCGCGCTGGAGATCCTCAACCGTTTTGAGTCCTGTATGGTAAACGATGTTGAAGAGGGCATCAAGTTCGTAGGCGAAATAAACAAGCCTGCGGTAAAGCTTCTTCTTGATACATTCCACATGAACATCGAGGAGGACAACATCCCCGATGCATTCAGACGTGCAGGTGATCTCGTTGCTCACGTTCACATCGGTGAGGGTAACCGTAAGCTCCCCGGCAACGGCCATCTTCCTTGGGCTGAGATCGGACAGGCACTGAAGGACATAAACTACAAGGGTATGCTCGTTATGGAACCCTTCCTTC
>JAZUBE010000235.1:0-1695 GCA_045638325.1 Eubacteriales bacterium | reverse complement strand
GGAACTTTTTCAAAAGTTCCTTCTCCCGGTAAAAGGAGTAATAACTATGGATATAAATAACGCGCAGAGGGCGGAAGTGCTTGTTGAGGCGCTGCCCTACATACAGAAGTACTACGGCAAGATCGTAGTGGTAAAGTACGGCGGAAACGCCATGATAAACGAGGAACTCAAGAACTGTGTAATGGGCGATATCGTACTGATGCACATGGTAGGCATCAAGGTAGTGCTCGTGCACGGCGGCGGTCCCGAGATCACCGATATGCTCGGAAAGATCGGCAAGGAATCCAAATTTGTCGACGGACTCAGAGTTACCGACAAGGAGACTGCTGACATCGTTCAGATGGTTCTTGCGGGTAAGGTCGGCAAGAGCCTTGTAAATTTCCTGCAGAATAAGGGCGGCAAGGCTATGGGACTTTCCGGAATGGACGGTCACATGATCGAGGCAAGACCTCTTGATGAGCGTCTCGGTTATGTTGGTGAGATCACAAATGTGAATCCCGAACCTATCATTGATGTGCTCGAGAATGGTTACATCCCCGTTATCTCAACTGTTGGCTGTGACAGCGAGGGAAACTGCTACAATATTAACGCTGATACTGCGGCTGCAAAGATCGCAGGTAAGCTCGGTGCGGAGTGTCTTATATCTATGACTGACATTGCGGGAATCCTCCGTGACAAGGACGATCCCTCTACTCTCATCCGCCGCATCAAGGCAGACGAGGCTCCCGAGCTTATGAGAAGCGGAATCATCTCCGGTGGTATGATCCCCAAGATCGAGTGCTGTATCGATGCTATCAACACCGGTGTAAACAAGGTGTTCATCATCGACGGACGTATCCCGCACTCCATCCTTATGGAGCTTCTCACTGACGAAGGTCTGGGAACAATGTTTCGTCGGTAAGCACCGACAGGCAAGGCTCGGCTAAGTTTAGCTGACAAATAACGATATCCCACGAGGGTGACGGCTTAGTGCAGAAGCACTTTCGCCTGAATATCCGAATGGGTTTAGTGAGGATTATCTTCTGAGTGAAATCCTGCTTCGCAGGGTGAAATCCACGCAAAGCGTGGATGAAATCGTGCCGTTGGCACGGTGAAATATTTGCCTGTCGGCAAATGTTGCGGTAGCTTTGCTCCGCAAAGCAATTATATTTAAAAAGAGTATGTCTATCCTTACTTTTATTTGAAGTTTTTGGGGAAGGGTCCGGGGAACGCCCTTTTTTCAAAAAGGGGTTCCCCGGCAAAAAGGAATAAATTATGAATTCACATGAAATAATGGAGCTGGACGGAAAGTATGCCGCGAACACATATGCGAGATTTCCTGTTGCTCTCGTTGAGGGTATGGGGTCCGAGCTGTACGATGCCGATGGCAAGAGATACATCGACATGGGTACGGGAATCGGCGTATCCGCATTCGGTGCGTGCGATCCCGAATGGCAGATCGCAGTGACTGCGCAGGCGTCAAAACTCCAGCATACATCAAATCTTTACTATAATGAACCTTCCGCAAAGCTTGCGGAGATCATCTGCAAGGGCACAGGCATGAGCCGTGTGTTCTTCTGCAACAGCGGTGCTGAGGCAAACGAGTGTGCCATCAAGGCTGCACGTAAGTACGGTGAGGTAAAGCACGGTGCGGATCACTACACCATAATCAACCTCAAAAACAGTTTCCACGGCAGAACTATCACTACTCTTGCG
>JAZUBE010000234.1:0-3689 GCA_045638325.1 Eubacteriales bacterium | reverse complement strand
CTCAATGGTACCTACATCTTTCCAGTACCCCGAAAAAGGATATGCAAACATCCGCATCCCGTCAGCAAGCATTGCCGGAATGACGTTTTTGCCGAAATCCTTTGATGAGCGTTTGTCTTCGTTATCCGCTTCAAGATATCTTTCAAGCACATCTGCAGAGAACACATAGATACCCATGGATGCGAGAGTGCTTTTGGGCTTTTTCGGTTTTTCTTCAAATTCAGTGATCCGCAAATTTTCGTCTGTTGTCATTATACCGAACCGCGATGCCTGAGAAAGTGGTACTTCAAGGACTGCAATTGTGCAGTCGGCACCTGTCTCACGGTGTTGACGTATCATTCGGCTGTAATCCATCTTGTAAATATGATCTCCCGAGAGAACGAGTACGTACTTCGGGTGATAACGTCTTATAAAATCAAGATTCTGATATATGGCATTGGCGGTACCTCTGTAAAAATCACCACCTCGTTTTCCCTGATATGGTGGGAGAACTGTAACACCGCTTTGCATACGGTCGAGATCCCACGGCTGTCCGTTGCCGATGTACTCATTTAGCACGAGAGGTTGATACTGAGTCAATACACCTACTGTATAGATGCCGGAGTTTACACAGTTTGAAAGAGGAAAATCTATTATTCTGTATTTCCCTCCGAATGATACAGCAGGTTTTGCCGTATGCTCCGTAAGCTCATAAAGTCTGCTTCCCTGACCGCCTGCCAGAAGCATTGCCACACATGATGTTTTCTTATACATTTCCTGCCTCCTTTGAGTTTATCTTGGTTGATTTATTTTGAGATCTGATTTGTGTTTTGCTGTCTTTTTTTCGGACTCTGCGAGCTTTCTTCTTCCGCTTCCGAGTTTTCTGAGATAAACGGCACAGTTACCGGGCAGTGCCATAGTGATGATCTGGTCAGTACCGGATTTTTTCGTGCTTATCTCAGTAGGTACAAAGACTCCTTTTCCACCGAATTCCACGGCGTCGGTGTTAAGAATAACTTCATACCGACCACCTTTTTGTACGGCAAATGAATAATCGATTGTTATGGGCGAAAAATGGAAAATGCAGTAAAGTTCCCGTCCGCTTCTGTCGCGTCGTATAAACGACACAAGATTATCTTCGTGTCTGTCGGTATCTATCCATGAAAATCCGTCCCAGCCGAAATCATCTTCGAAAAGAGGTGTACAGCTTTTATATATATGGGACAGAGCTTTTACGAAATTCTGCATTTCACGGTGTTTCGGATAATCGAGCATGAACCACTCAAGCTCTCTCTCGGAATCCCATTCACGGAACTGAGCAAATTCTGTACCCATGAAAAGGAGCTTTCTCCCGGGCATGGCATACATGAATGAGAGATAAGTTCTCATGAGTGAAAATTTGTCATCATATTCACCGTACATTTTGTCGATAAGGGATTTCTTTCCGTGAACTACTTCGTCGTGTGATACCGGGATGATGTAATTTTCGCTGAATGCGTACATCATAGGAAATGTGAGTCTGTCATGGATAGCATGGCGGAAATATGGATCGCATGAGAGGTAGTCGTACATATCATTTGCAAAACCCATGTTCCATTTGTGGGAAAAGCCGAGACCTCCGTCATGAACGGGACGTGTTACCATGGGCCATGCGGTTGATTCTTCAGCAGCCATGATAACATCGGGAAAACGCGCAAACACTTCTGTGTTAAGCTTACGGAGAAATGCGACCGCTTCGAGATTTTCACGCCCGCCGTAAATGTTAGGTACCCATTCACCGGGTGCTCTGTCATAGTCAAGATAAAGCATGGATGCGGCAGCATCAACTCTCAGACCGTCAATGTGGTATTCCTCAAGCCAGAAAAGTGCACCGGAAATAAGAAATGACTGCACTTCCTCTCGTCCTACGTCAAAGAATCTTGTGCCCCATCCTGCGTGCTCCATTCTGTCTGCACCTTGATATTCATAAAGGGGTCCGCCGTCGAATTCAAAAAGCCCGTGACGATCTCTTGGAAAATGTGCGGGTACCCAGTCAAGTATCACACCGATTCCGCAGCTATGCATACGATCGACAAAATATTTGAAATCAACCGGTGCCCCGTGACGTGCTGTAGGTGCAAAATACCCGGATACCTGATAACCCCACGAGAGATCATAGGGATGTTCAGTTATAGGGAGCAGCTCCACATGGGTGAATCCCATATCCGATACGTATTCCGATAGTTCATCTGCAAGAGTACGCCAATCATAGAATCCCTTATCGATATCACATTCGGGAGTATCGGGGGAGGGGGAGGGAACATCACGCCTTTTCCATGAACCTGTGTGGACTTCGTAAATGTTTATAGGTGACGATTTTGCGGAACCGTTTCTTCTCCGGCGAAGATATGCGGAGTCATTCCAGTTGTAAGAAATATCTGTACATACAAGTGAAGCGCTTTTAGGAGGTTTTTCAAATCTCATGGCATACGGATCACTTTTGAGATGATCTCCTCCTCTGCCGATTATGCGATATTTGTATGGAAGTCCTTCGAGATCTTTCTCTGTGTCAAGGTTTATGCTCCATATACCGCCGTCTGATTCTTTTGACAGTGGTATGCCCATGTTCCAGTCGGTAAAATCTGCGAGAAGACCGATCTTCTCCGCTCCCGGCGCCCATACCCTGAATACGTAACCTGAATCGGTACGATGGCAACCGAGGTATTCATACGCTCTGAAGTTCGTTCCTTGATGAAAAAGATATTCAGCGAGGGGGGATTTGTCTTTTGTAAGTGTTTCGTTCATATTTAAAGCCCGTCTTTCTTTATGTTATTACGAAGTAATTATAATACTTGTCTCTGTCGCAAATTGCCGATGCGTGCGGATATGCACGATATGGAAAACTTCACAATTATTATCCCGATTTTAAGTTTGTTTTATACACTCACTCCTCTTGACATAATATCGCTGTTGTGATATAATAGTACAGATAAAAACAAAGGAAAGGAACGGTCAGAAAAATGAAACTTTTGCTCACTGGCGGAAAGGTTTTTCATGATGGCGGTTTTGTCTCCTCTGACGTGCTTATTTCCGAGGGTAAAGTATTTCTTTCTTCAGTAGTTACCGAGTCGGATAAGTCCGGTGCCGAAGTTATCGATATTTCAAATAAATATGTTTTTCCCGGTTTCACAGATGTTCATATTCATCTTCGTGAGCCGGGCTTTTCTTATAAAGAGACTATCGGAACGGGAAGTCTTGCGGCGGCAGCTGGCGGCTATACGGCTGTTTTTGCAATGCCGAATGTAGCACCTCCCCCGGATTCGGCAGAGACACTTAAAGCAGTGACAGATATAATAGAGCGTGATGCTGTGACAGGTGTGTATCAGTACGGATGTATAACGGTAGGCAGGCGTGGTGAGGAGGTAGCTCCTCTTGAGGAAATGACTGATGCAGTCGCATTTACAGATGATGGAAGCGGTGTGCAGATCGAGAGCGTAATGCTTGAGGCGATGGAGAGAGCAAAGAAACTCGGAAAGATAATCGCCGCACACTGTGAGGATAACTCACTTCTGAACGGTGGGTATATACACGACGGTGAATATGCAAAGGCTCGTGGACACAGGGGAATATGCTCCGAGTCCGAATGGGGGCCTATTGCAAGAGATATAGAGCTTGCACGTAAAACCGGGTGCCCATATCATGTGTGCCATGTTTCCGCAAAGGAAAGTGTA
>JAZUBE010000233.1:0-6321 GCA_045638325.1 Eubacteriales bacterium | reverse complement strand
AGAACTAAGACCGGTTGCGGTATGATGGAGTGCAAGAAGGCACTTACCGAGGCTAACGGTGATTTTGATGAGGCTGTGAAGATCCTTCGTGAGAAGGGACTTTCCGTTGCTGCTAAGAAGGCTGACCGTATCGCTGCTGAGGGTGTTGTAGATATCAAGACCTCTGCTGACGGTCTTACCACTGCAATGATCGAGGTTAACGCTGAGACCGACTTCGTTGCTAAGAACGATACCTTTAAGGCTTTCGTTTCCGGAATCCTTGATGTTATTATCGCTAACAAGCCCGCTGATCTTGACGCTCTTATGGCTCTGCCTTATGACGCTGATTTCACCGTTGAGGCTAAGCTTAAGGATATGATCTTCACCATCGGTGAGAACATGAATATCCGTCGTTTCATCATCGTTGAGGGTATTGTTTCCACATATATCCATGGTGGCGGAACTACCGGTGTTATCATTAAGTTTGATGCTGACGATGCTTGCGCAAAGAACGCTGGATTTGCTGATTTCGCTAAGAATATCGCTCTTCAGGTTGCTGCAATGCCTGTTCAGTACCTCAATAAGGAGTCTGTTCCCGAGTCTGCACTTGAGGAAGAGAAGCAGATCCTTATGACTCAGATCAAGAATGATGAGAAGAACGCTAACAAGCCCGATTCCATCATCGAGAAGATGGTTACCGGTAAGATCGGTAAGTTCTATGAGAGAGCTTGTCTCACCGAGCAGGCATACGTTAAGGATGACGATATGACTGTTGGTCAGTACGTTGCTGCTACCGCTAAGGAGTTTGGCGGCAAGATCGAGCTCGCAGGCTTCTGGTGCTATGAGCGCGGTGAGGGCCTTGAGAAGAGAGAGGACAACTTCGGCGACGAGATCGCTTCCATGCTGAAGTAATTCTTGAATAATTAAAAGAGGAGACTCTACGGAGTCTCCTTTTTCATATTTTTATCTTAATAATAATGAAATTTTCATTGTAATTGTTTACAGCATTTAATAAATATGATATACTAATATAAGAATATAAAATTAAAAAGAAGGAAGGTTTTGCTTTGAATTTCTCCGGTAAAAAATTGCTTATTATGGGTGCCAATCCCGAAACTGCCGGTTTGGTGAAGAAAGCTAATGAACTGGGTATCTATACGATTGTTACTGATTATGATCCCAATGCTTATGCAAAGCAATTTGCTTCAGAGCCTTTGAATATTGATGCCGTCGATGTTGAGGCGCTTTATGAATATGCAATAAGAGAAAAAGTTGATGGTGTTATGGTCGGAGTAGCAGAGCTTCTTCTTGTTCCATATCAGAAATTGTGTGAAAAGCTCGGATTTCCGTATTATGCCGAGGCGGATATCTTTGAGCTTATGACAGATAAGATGCTGTTTAAGAATTGTTGCAGAAAATATGATGTGCCTGTCGTTGAGGAGTATCAAATTGATCTTTCAGATGAATCTACCTTCTCGGAAGTTAAACTTCCTGTAGTTGTTAAACCTGTTGACAGTTGTAGCTCCAAAGGTATATCCGTCTGCAGGACACTTGATGAGCTTAAATGCGGAATCGAGAAAGCTCTTTCTTTTTCTCAGAGTCATAGGATTCTTATTGAGAAATATATGACGGGTGATGAAGTTGTACTTTATTACACATTCCATGACGGTGAGCCTATCCTTACCGCAATGTGTGATCGCTACACTAACAAAGAGCAGAATGGTGTTGCTCAGCTTCCCACTTCTTATATTTTCCCTTCGCGATATTTGAAAAAATATATGGCTGAGACTGACGAAAAAGTGAAAAACATGTTTAGGAGCATTGGAGTCAGACATGGCATTACTTTTATTCAGTCTTTCGTGGATGAAGATGGCGGAGTCCGTTTCTATGAGCCCGGATACAGACTAAACGGTGCACAGGAACATTATATCGTCAAAGAAATGTCAGATATTGACGGCCGTGAACTGATGATAAATTTTGCTTTCACCGGTAAAATGACAAATGAGGACATTGAGTCAAAGGCAGATCCTGTGTTCCGCAGATGGGGGTGCATGCTTTCTCCTCTTGTAAGAACCTGCAGGATTGGAAAAATCGAAGGCCTTGACAAGATTGCTGAATATCCGGGAGTGGTATCTATAAATCCCAATTATCGTGTGGGTGATACTGTTGTGGGACTCGGAACATTAAAGCAGGTTGTTTGCAGATTTTATATCGTAACTGATACCAAAGAGGAATTAAAAGCTGTCATTGACAGAATTCACGAGAATTTTGTTGTTGAAGACGAAGATGGCAATTCAATGTTTTTGAAATTTTTTGATTCAGATATCATTTTGGAACGATATAATGATTAAGTGTTTTACTTTAATCTGCTGATTTCGGATAAAGGAGCTTGACATGAAAGAACATATATATGAGTATTTAAGTGATATAGAAAATAAGCAAAATGATGATGCACGAAAAACACAGATAAACAATGGAATTCAGCCAAACGATCTTACAGATCTTCTTGAATATGTGCGCGAGAATTCTGAGTTTTATGGAAATGTGGAGAAACCCGATATTACTCTGTTTCCTGTTGTAAATAAGCAAATTCTTAAAGACAACTATAACGCTGTGTTTGTGAAATCATATGCTGATAAAAAAACTATAATAAAAAAGACAAGCGGTTCTACCGGTACGCCTTTTGCTGTTGCTCACTGTATGGATAAGTGGGACAGACATGTTGCAGATCTTAAATATTTCGGAGAGCTTGCCGGATATAAGGACCGTGAATCATTGTGCTACTTCCGTGCAATGCCGACTGCTTCAGAGGAGGCGCAGAAGAAAGATAATATCTGGCAGGTTGATATATGTGATCTGAGTGAGGAAAATCTTACGAAATACTATTATTTTATGATTGAGAAGAAATGTGTGGCGCTTCTTGCATATGCTTCCTCTCTTGAAACTGCAGTGAATTTTTGGGCGAAAAAATTCCCGAAAAATGAACTGTATATCAAAACTGTTATTTGTATCTCTGAAACGCTTACGGATACAGTACGTAAAAAACTGACGACTTACTTTGGGGAAAATGTTCAGGTACGTGCCAGATATTCAAATACAGAAAACGGTATTCTCGGTCAGGAAACCGGTATTCCGGGGCGTTATACATTAAACTGGGCAAGTTATTATTTTGAGATTTTGAAGTTTGATAGTGATGAGCCGGCGGCTGACGGTGAACTTGGAAGAATCGTTGTTACAGACCTCTACAACAGAGCTTTTCCCATGATACGCTATGATACGGGGGATGTTGCAAAAATGATTCATACGGACGGGAATTTTCCGTGTTTCATTGATCTTCTCGGCAGACGTATGGATCTTATTCGTACTGCAGACGGAGGTGTTGTTTCTCCGTTCCTTATATCACAGACATTCAAGTGTGCAAAAGGTGTTGCACAGTGGCAGTTTATTCAGAAAACATTAAAAGATTATGTGGTGAAGATCGTCGCTGAAGATGGGGCAGAGAAGCCGGATTGTGTGGATGGTATAAATAAATTCAGAGAAATTCTCGGGGATGATATAAATGTAAAAGTTGAGTATGTTGATGAAGTCCCTGTTCTTAATTCACTTAAAAGAAAACTGATCATTTCTGAATTGCAATAATGAAAAGGAGACTCTGCGGAGTCTCCTTTTTTGCGTGATAAGTATCGCCATCTATTGACAATTCAAATCTAATCGGGTATAATACATAAAGATAACTATGCAATTTAATAAAAAGAAAGGTGTGGACCATGGAACCTATATATAAACGTGTCCTTCTGAAGCTTTCCGGTGAGGCTCTTGCAGGCGATGGAGAGATCCTTGATCATGAGTATCTCGATGAAGTTTGCGGAGTAATTGCGGATTGTCTTAAAGATGGAGTACAGATTGCTATCGTTGTTGGTGCAGGTAACATCTGGAGAGGTAAAAAAGGCGGTGGCATGGAGCGTTCTCTTGCTGATCATATGGGAATGCTTGCAACTACCATTAACTCTCTCGCAATCCAGTCTGCATTTAACAGACGCGGTATCGATGCACGTGCTATGTCTGCCATTGCCATGGACGGATTTGTTGAGACGTACAGCCGTGATAAGGCTGTAAGACATATGGAAAAGGGAAGACCTGTGATTTTCGCAGGCGGAATGGGTGTACCTTTCTTCTCAACCGATACTGCCGCTGTTCTCAGAGCCGCTGAGATCGGTGCTGATGTAGTACTTATGGCAAAGAATATCGATGCTCTTTATACAGCTGATCCCCGAAAGGATCCGGATGCAAAGAAACTCTCAAATGTCACTTTTGATTACATCCTTGAGAATCATCTTGCGGCAATTGATTCTACTGCAGCTTCTTTTGCTAACGATAACAAGATGACAGTTCATATGTTTGGTCTCGATAAGTCTGAGAATATTCGCCGTGTAATTATGGGTGAAGCTCTCGGCACTATCGTTAAATAAAAAAATACACTCCAAAGGAGATAAAAGAATGAAATACGATATTAAACCTACCGAAGAGAAAATGAAGAAGGCTATTTCAGCCTATGAGGAAAATCTTTCCTCTATCCGTCTGGGCAAGGCTAATGCTTCTGTGCTCAATAAGATCACTGTTGATTACTATGGTTCTCCCACTGAGATCAATCAGATGGCAGCTGTAAAAGCTACCGATCCCAAGACTCTTGAGATCGCTCCCTGGGATGCTTCCTCTCTCAAGTCTATTGAGAAGGCTCTTCTTGCATCTGATGTTGGAATTACCCCTCAGAATGATGGTAAGGTTATCAGACTTATCTTCCCCCAGCTTACAGAGGAGCGTCGTAAGGAGATCCAGAAGCAGGTTGCGAAGATGGGTGAGGATGCCAAGGTTGCTATCCGTAATATTCGCCGCGATGCAAATGATAAGTGTAAGGATATGAAGAAGAACGGTGAGATGAATGAGGATGAGCAGAAGGCTTCCGAAAAGCAGATCCAGGATCTGACCGATAAGTATATCAAGGAAGTAGATGCTGTTACCGATGCAAAGAACAAGGAAGTAATGTCCATCTGACGGTAAATACACACATTTTGAACGCCCCGGGCCCATGTTCTGTGTCAGGGGCGTTTTGACTGTATTAAAAACAGAGGTACCAAACGGTGTTTTTTAAACAAAAAAATAAAAAAATGTTCCTTACTGATGAGGAGCAGATGAAAATCGTGTCCGAATGTTCTCTTATGCATATAGCCTTTATAATGGACGGAAACGGTCGTTGGGCTACATCAAAAGCACTTCCTCGTGAGGCGGGACATACCAAAGGTGCTGCTGCGTTCCGGCATATTGTTGAGCGATGCGGAGATCTCGGAATAAAG
Organism: Eubacteriales bacterium; assembly: GCA_045638325.1. Classification (GTDB taxonomy): domain Bacteria; phylum Bacillota; class Clostridia; order Oscillospirales; family CAG-272; genus UMGS1312. Next base: position 991 of record JAZUBE010000233.1, on the reverse strand, counting down.
ACTGTTACAGTATATGCACTTTCTACCGAGAATCTTAAGCTGCGTCCGCAGAAGGAAATTTCGGCTCTTATGAGAATCCTTGATTCATATATCGCCGAGGCGGAAGCAGATCGTGAGAAGAACAATATAAGATTTATTTTCCTCGGAGATATCAACGGACTCGGTGAGGAAATGGCTGAAAAATGCCGTCATCTGGCAAAGATCACCGAGGATTGTGATCTGACCCTGAATCTTGCACTTAATTATGGCGGTCGTGCTGAGATAGCACGTGCAGCTTCCAGACTTTCAGCTAAGGGTGTCACTGATATCACTGAGGATGATCTGTCCCGTGAGATGTATACATGTGATTCTCCGGATCCGGATCTGATTGTGCGAACAGCAGGTGAGGAGAGACTTTCAAACTTTCTCCTTTGGCAGTGTGCATATGCTGAATTCTACTTCACTGATACACTTTGGCCTGATTTTGACGATAATGCTCTTGCCCTTGCAATCGAATCATTCGGCAAGAGAAAGCGTAAGTACGGTGCGGTAAAATAAATTAAAGGAAAACCGAAAGGCAATATCATCATGAAGCAAAGAATAATTACCGGTGCGGTACTTATAGCGCTGCTCATACCGGTTCTCATTTTTTCAAATACTCCCGTTTTTTCTGTTTTGTTTACCCTTCTTGCTCTTGTTGCGGATTGGGAGATACTGAAATGCGTAGGTACGAATAAGAAAATGGCAATTGCCATACCTTCGTATATTTTTACTCTTGTAATAAACTTGGCGGCAAAGTGGATGCCCGGACGTGATTATTTTGCATGGTCATATATTGGAGCGGTATTTTTCTTCTTTGTCACACTTAGTATTTTTTCGATTTTCTCAAAGGGAAAGATTCCGGTTGACAGTCTTTTCGCATCATTTGGTGGTGTGTTTTATGTAAGTTCTGCTTTTGCGGCGCTTATCCTTCTCAGAGAGAGCCATCTTAAGTCGGAGGCCAAGCGGTCTT
>JAZUBE010000232.1:0-10109 GCA_045638325.1 Eubacteriales bacterium | reverse complement strand
ATCACCGTTGATTACCCTGCACTTAACAATGAAGCATTCCGCATTGAAGTCGGTGAGGACGGCAATCTGACCGTCTTCGGCGGACGTACCCGCGGATGTGTTTACGGAGTGTATGATCTCCTTGAAGAGAACGTAGGCTGGAGATTCGTCAACGATGTTCTCAATTACGCCAATCCCAATGACGTGGGACTTGTCGAATACCTCTACGAAGCTGAGCACGTAGATCTGACCGCAGAGATCAACAGAACCGAGAAGCCTCTGTTTGACAGCCGTCGCATGGATGATCTTGATTACAACAGAGGCGTAAACGGTAGCTATAAAGAGAGATCAGCTGAAAACTGGTACTCCGGCCACGGTCTTAATCAAGTGGACTTCACGGGTACCTCCTTCGAGGGATCGTCTAAGGATCAGCCCTGTCTCTCTGACGAGGAGATCCTTGAGCGCATCGACGAGCATACCCTTTGGTACGTGGAGAGAGCCATCGGCGAGAGAGGTCAGGTGATCGGACGTGACTTTTTCGGACTCAGCCTCGGACAGTACGACGGACTCTATGGTTACTGTCAGTGTGTTGACTGTCTTAAAGTTATCTCCGAAGAAAAGAGCCCTGCAGGTCTTTATGTACGCACCGCCAACAGAGCCGCTCAGCTGCTAAAGAATAACGGTTACGGGGACGTTCACGTGAATATCCTTGCGTACGTTGAAACGAACGTTCCTCCTGCAATGACTAAACCCCTTGATAACGTAAGAGTTTCTTTCTGCTTCTATATAAACGATTCCTTTAACTTTACCTGTAATGCACATACACTTGATGGCAAGGATTGCGGAAACGGAGTTTCCTCCAACAAAAGACAGGCAGAGCGTTTTGAAGGATGGGAAAAGATCTGTGCTCCCGGTACTCTTGACGTGTGGTATTATCCCTTCCACGCAGGTGCATCTCTTGCAGGAGCACCCATGGTGACAAACCTTTATCACGATATAAAATATCTCTCTGAGCATAACGTAACAGCGATAATCAATACCGTCTGTTCAAGCTCAAGTGAGAGCCAGCTCCAGACACTTGTGGCGTATCTTCTTAACAGGATTTGCTGGGAACTTCCCGAATCTTACGAGGAGTACCTCGCAATGATCGAGGAGTGGTTCCGCATAACCTACGGTGAAGGCGGTGCACCTCTGTTTGAGTATTTCCTCGAATACGAAAGACTTGGCAAAAAAGTGGACTGCTTTGCCGCCTTTTATGCAACTACACTTCCGACGGTATACGTTAACGCATACGATATGACATCAAAACTCGACTATTTCTGCGGACTTTTCGAAGAGGCAAGACGTCTTGCCGATACCTCCGGTCAGGAGATGCGTATAGAGATACTTGAGGCAGGAATGCTGTATCTCGGCGTATGCCATGCGTACGATTACTGGTATGTGAACGGCACCGCCGAAGAGAAGGCGAAACTTACCAAGTATTACGAGAGACTGTTCTACCTTGTGCACGAATACAGGCTGCCGGTATACTGTTCAATCTTGCTGACAAGCGCAAAATACGCTCCATCGAAGCTGAATCTTGATGAAAACCCAATAATGTGGTACATAAACATAATTGAAAATAACGACGAAGACCAGGGACTTTTAGGATAAACGGAGGTTGTAAAATGATAGAAAAAATCAAAACTTCAGGTGCGCCTGCGGCGATCGGTCCTTATTCTCAGGCAACTGCTGTGGGAGGATTTCTGTTCACATCGGGGCAGATACCCCTTGATCCCGAATCGGGTGTACTTGTGGGCACTACCACCGCCGAGCAGACGGAGCAGATAATGAAAAATCTCATAGCAGTCCTTGAAGCGGCGGGCTGCAGTGTAGATGATATCGTAAAGACCACCTGCTTTATTGCAGACATGGCTGATTTTGCGGAGTTCAATGAGGTATACGGAAGGTATATCACATCAGCTCCCGCAAGAAGCTGTGTTGCAGTGAAGGCACTCCCCAAGGGAGCTCTTGCCGAGGTGGAGATCATTGCAAAGCTGAAGTGATAAACTGTTATAGTGCACAAATTTGGCGTTATTGTTTTGTGTAAAACAGTGAATTGACACAAAAAGGATAAATGTGGTAAAATAATATTGTAGAATAGTGTTACGTAAAAAAAGAAAGGAGTTAATTATGAAGAAAGTATTTATATTCATGCTCGTGCTTGCGATAATATTCTCCTTTGCTGCCGTGGTTTTTGCTGAAAATGAAGTAGTATATGGCGATGTAAACTATGATGGAAGAATAAATTTATATGATGTGTCTGGAATATTAAAATACATATCAAAATGGAATATGAGTGAGTTTGTATTCATCGAAGATGCCGCTGATGTGACACATGACGGAAATATAAATTTGCATGATGTGTCTAAAATTCTAAAATATATGGCAAAGTGGTATTTGATTGATCTCGGACCGTGTTAAAAACGATAGGCTGAACAGAAAGGGGATAATTATGAAAAAAATATTTGTAGTGTTTCTTATAGTTGCGATGATATTCTCCTTTGCTGCCGTGGTTTTTGCTGAAAATGAAGAAGTAGTATATGGAGATGTGAACGGTGACGGAAAAATAAATTTGTATGATGTGTCGATGCTGATGAAGTATATTGCAAAATGGGACATGAGCAAGTATAATTTCGTAGAAGCGGCTTCGGATGTTAATTATGACGGAAAGATCAATCTGTATGATGCAACAAAGATAATGAAATATATTGTTTCATTGAATGATTTGGATATCGTATCGTGTTGAAAACGATAGGCTGAACAGAAAGGAGATAATTGTGAAGAAAGTATTTGCATTTATGCTTGCACTTGCAATGATATTCTCCTTTGCTACTGAGGTGTGTGGACGTATAATATCTCCTGTAGATCCGGGTGATCTCGGAGATCCCGATGGTAACGGAAAGAGGAATTTGAGCGATGTGTCAATAATGCTTAAATATATAGCCAAGTGGGATCTGAGTGAACATACATTTATAGAAGAAGCCGCAGATGTGACATGCGATGGTAAGATTAATCTGCATGACGCATCAAAAATGCTGATGTTCCTTGCAGGATGGCCGGGTCTGATCGAGCCGCCCAAAGACACCTCACCGATTACAACAGAGACGGCAATTGCAACGTAAATCTCTATGACGCATCGAAAATACTCTACTATATTGCAAACTACGGAAGCTATAAGCCCTATACCGACTAAATAAGACAAAGCAAAAAACAGACTGTACGCATGATACAGTCTGTTTTTGTTTGCAGTGATATATTTTAGATTTTGAATATGCCGAATGCATCAAGTACCGATGATACGAGAATAAGTACGATACATACGGGTGCGATGTATTTTGTCATTACAACAAACAGTCCCTTACGGCTGAACTTTCCGCAAAGCTCGATCTCGTCGGAGATAGTCCTGGGTTTGATCACATATCCGATAAAGAAGCAGGTGAGAAGTGCAACAATAGGCATTATCACGCTGTTAGTTGCAAAATCGAAGAATGAAAGGATATCCATTCCGAGAGGTGTGATGGCACTCCAGATACCAAATCCGAGAGATGAGGGAATACCGAGGATTATACATCCGATGAGTACAACACCGCAGGTGAATTTTCTTCCCCATCCGAACTTATCTCTGAAAATAGAAACAACAGTCTCCATAAGGGAGATCGAGGAGGTCAGCGCCGCAAAAAGTACGAGAACAAAGAACAGCGCACCAACCACATGGCCGGCAGTACCAAGACTGTCAAACACCTTGGGAAGAGTTACGAACATGAGTCCGGGGCCCTTGTTGAGCGCTTCGGCATCTCCACCGGAGAATGCGAATACTGCGGGAACGATGGTGAGACCTGCAAAGAAAGCAATTCCTGTATCAAAGATCTCGATCTGAGATACGGATGATTCGATACTGACATCCTTCTTCATGTATGAGCCGTAGGTTATCATAATACCCATTGCCAGCGACATGGAATAAAAGAGCTGTCCCATTGCCGCAAGTACGGTCTTGATGGAGAATTTTGAGAAATCGGGTTTCAGATAGTAAACAACTCCGTCCATTGCACCGTCAATGAACATTACGTACACTGCTATTCCGACAGTCAGAACAACAAGCACGGGCATCATTATCTTTGATACTTTTTCGACTCCCTTGTCAACACCGAGAAGAACTACTACTGCGGTAAGACCGATGAAAAGGAGGAACCAGAGAAGAGGTTCGACGGGTTTACTTGTGAACTCACCAAAATAAGTGTCATTTGCGGCACTATGCATATTTCCGGTTGCGAACACGGAGAGGTATTTTGCTACCCATCCTCCAATAACGGAATAGTAAGGAAGGATAAGCATGGGAACAACGGATGCAAGAATTCCGATGAACTTATACTTTTTATTGAGATCACCGAATGCATTGATGGCACTCTTGCCGGTCTTTCTTCCAAGCGCGATCTCACCGCACATAAGAGCATAACCAAATGTTACGGCAAGTATAAGATATACGAGAAGGAAGATTCCCCCGCCGTATTTTGCTGCGAGATATGGGAAACGCCAGATGTTACCGAGTCCTACAGCCGATCCTGCCGCCGCAAGGACAAAGCCGATCTTACCGGTAAAGCTGCTTCTTTTTTCGCTCATTTGAAACTCCTTTGAGTATTTTTGATAATTTCTTCTCATTGTAACATAATCTGACAATATTTTCAATATTTTTTCAAAACTAAGTCGAGCGAATTTTTAAAGTGTGATATCTGCGGAGTTCTTCGTCGATACGTACAACTAACAAAAAGAAAAACCACCGTGTGGTGGTTTTTCTTTCTGGCAGGGGCACAAAGACTCTGAACTGAGGTTGGCGGTTATGTTATCTGTAATAAATTTACACATGTCCGCCAACCCTTGCATATTTGCTTCGCAAATCTGCGGAGTTCTTCGTCGATACGTACAACTAACAAAAAGAAAAACCACCGCGTGGTGGTTTTTCTTTCTGGCAGGGGCACAAAGACTCGAACTCTGAACACGCGGTTTTGGAGACCGCTGCTCTACCAACTGAGCTATACCCCTATATCTCCGCACTTCCTGCGGACTAAATTATTATATCACAAAAAAATGTGGATTGCAATACCTTTTTCAAAAAAATATCAAATAATATATTTAGGCCGTTTTTATCTTACTTTTTCTCTTGAATATCGTTCTTTTAAGATAAATATTTATCTTGACTGAGACCCTGTGCCGTGGTATAATATTAATAGAAAGTGTTCTTCCGTGTGATTATCGGAAGAATTGCCGGAGGATATGATTATATTTTTCCGTACGGCACATAATAAATAAAATCGGGGAGCGATCCCTGAATGGAAAGGGGATACCATATGAAAAACGAAGAAAAGAGCACAAGTATTGTTAAGGTCGTACTGATCACCCTTGGAGTTATTGCATTTATTGCAACTGCTGCAATTGTTGCATACAAGTTCTTCAAGAAGCATTTCAAGATCAATTTTGAGTGCGGCGAGTGCGATTTCGGCGACGGCGACGGATTCTGCGAGGATGTGGATTTCGAGCCTGAGTGCTGTGTTTACGATGTTTGCTGTGACGACTGTGACGGCGTTGCAGATGCTGAGTAATTAAGTCTGATTTGGCGCACCGAGGATTTCTGTCGGTGCGCCTCATTTTTTATTTATGATGGAATTTATAAAAAACTGCAGACTGTGCCCGAGACAATGTGGTGCCGACCGCACGGCAGGTGTCGGATTATGCGGTGGCGGAGAGCGGGCACGTGTTTCAAAGGTCATGCTTCATGCGTGGGAGGAACCTTGCATCTGTGCAGGAAACGGAGCAGGTGCAGTATTCTTTTCCGGATGCTCCCTCGGCTGTATATATTGTCAGAACAAAGACATAAGCCGATGCGCTGTCGGAAATGAATATTCTGCAGATGAACTTGCAGAGCTGTTCTGCGATATTGCGGCAAAAGGTGCTTCGTGTCTTGATCTTGTTACGCCCTCTCATTATGCTCCTCAGATCTGTGAGGCACTTGAGATGTGCAGTCTCAGCATTCCCATAGTGTATAATGTGGGCGGATATGAGCTTCGTGACACCGTGGAGAAGTATATGCAGAAAGCTGATGTATTTCTCACTGATTTCAAATACGGATCATGTGAGACGGGCGAGAAGTATTCTTCTGCCCCCGATTATCCCGAAATCGCCGCAGATGCACTTCGGGCGATGTATGGTATCGTTGGTGATCCTGTGTATGATGATTCCGGTATGCTAAGACGGGGAATAATCCTCAGGCACCTTGTGCTTCCGGGGGAACGCCGTGACAGTGTAAAGGCTCTTGAACGTGTGGCGGAGGCTGTGGGTGCTGAACATGTGATCCTCAGTCTTATGAGACAATACACACCGGATTTTGCACCTGCAGAGCACAAGAATCTTAAACGGCGTGTGACTACCTTTGAATATGAATACGTAAGGGATGCTGCTCTCGATATGGGATTTGCGGGATACTCGCAGGATGCGGATTCCGCCAGTGCAGCGTATACCCCCGATTTTTGATGGGTATTTGTATTGACAATAAAGTACTGTTGTGTTACAATTTTTTTGTTTAATAACCTTTATGGAGGTAAATTATGAAGAAAAAGATTATATCGCTTATTTCGGCTGCAGCTATGCTTTTCGGTACTGTACCTGCAACAGGTGTAGCTGAAACTGCTATTCTTAAATCCAGAGCAAGTGTTGTGATCGATGATGGGTATGTATACGGTATTACCGGAATCCCCACAGCTGATTTTGTGTTGTCTCAGTTTGAGTGTGAGGCTTCGATTGCGGACCCCAATGGAAAGGCACTTGACGGTGATGCGATTGTTCCTGCGGACAGTATTGTGAAGAACGGCGATACCGAGCTTGGCAAAGTCGTTGTACGCGGTGATGTCAGCTGTGACGGAAAGATCAATCTTACCGATGCGGCCACCATGCTCAAGAAGATCGCAAAGTGGACTGTTGAAATGAGTGAACCCTCTGCGGATGTTACATCTGATGAAAAGCTGACTCTTTCCGATGTTTCACGTATTCTTCAGTACATCGCAAAATGGGATGTTTCACTTGGTGGTGAAAGTTTCCTTGACGTAAGAGACGGATATAAGCTCCTTGCAAACGATCCTGAGTTTGATGCACAGGTCGTAGAAAGGGTAAAGACCTTTGCAGGTATTGATCTGGAGGTAATTACCGAAGCGGGTCCCGGGGATAAGTTCATCACCTTCGGACGTAACCTTCACGAGAAGTACGATTTTATCGACAAGGCTGAGATAGAGGGACTTGTAAACAACAGCGGCGTTTCTACCGACGGACTTTACATCGATACCTATGAGGGTAATATTTATCTCTCTGTAAACTCTACCGGAGATGTCAATACCGCACTGCAGTTTTTGCATATGAACTTCGATCTCTCGGGAGTTATTAATATCTACCGCGGATACTACGGTCCCGTTTCCCGTATGAATAAGTCAGGTATCAGATACAGACAGGCAGTTGAGAATCTCCGTAATACAGATGCCGTTGTTGATGGAACAAACGGAATGAACGAGGATATTCTTATTGCTATCTCCAATGCAACTTATACAAAGCCGAAGAATTATATCTACATGATCGGTGACGGAATGGGCAAGAATATCGTTACCGCAGCCCAGGCTTATTATTCGGATGAACTGTACGGCGGAAAGCTTGCTATGAATTACCTTCCCAATGAGGGACGTCAGAGCACATATTCCTCAGACCAGCAGATCACAGACTCTGCGGCAGGAGGAACCGCTCTTGCTACCGGTTATAAAACAAGTAACGGTACCATTGCTATGGTAGGCGATCACAGCGGAAGCTACAAAACACTTCTTGAGCTTGCGGCAGAGAGAGGTATGAGTACAGGTGTTGTCGCAACCAAGAGTGTTACCGATGCAACTCCCGCATCCTTTACCGCACACGTTACCGGCAGAAGCGAAGAGACTGAGATCGCATCACAGCAGATCGCAAAGTTTGTCGACGGAACTCTTGATCTTATCCTCGGAGGAGGCTCAGCCTTCTACGATGATCCTTCCAATGCAGGTGCACTTGCGGCAGCGAGAGAACAGGTAAATCTCACATACACAAAATCATGGGAGGAAGCAAGTTCAACAACGCTTCCGGTTGCAGGACTCTTCTCTACTCATGAAATGGCAACAGACGGTCTTTCAAACGATCCTCATATCGCAGATATGACCGACTATGCTCTTACAATGCTCTCTCAGGACGAAAACGGATTCTTCCTTATGGTCGAAGGTTCAAAGATCGATACATACGGTCATAACAATGATTTCGGTTCCCAGGTGGATGAGGTGTTTGAGTTTGACTGCGCTGTAGCAGTTGCACTCCGTTTCGTTGCACTCCATCCCGACACCGTGCTCATTATTACAGCAGACCATGAGACAGGCGCGCTTTCCATTCCTGCTGAGCCTACTGACAAGAATATTGGATCAGGTTCAAGATATTCTTCCGGAGGACATCACTGGGTAGACGTTCCCGTATATGCAGTCGGTTACAATACCAATCAGCTTGCCCGTTATCAGGAGAATACCGATATCGCAATATTTATCGCTTCCCTTATGTATGGCGATATGTTCAATTACATGGGTGAGGAGAACCAGTTCGGATACAGAAGCAATGTGTACAACTTCCTTGACCTTGATGATTCAGGTACTGAGGAGGCACTCAGAACGCTCAACGAGAACAGCTCCGCAATTTCATTGAGCGGTGACGGAATCAGCGTTAAGTACAGCAATGATTTCAGATATCTGTATCTGCCTCTTGACAAGGTCCTGACGAAGGATGAGGATACGATGAATGTATCAGCAGTGCGTGTGACTTTCACCAATAATTCAGAAAAGGCTGTGTATCTGCCTGCACTTAATTTAAGAATAACGCAGTATACCACAACATCATCTGAAAGACTCACATACATTCATCCCGGTGAGACTATGACATACACTTATGTACTCGACAGCGGAGTGAAAAATGACGGTATGTTCAACAAGGCAAGTGAGATGATACTTGCTATGAGAAGTGGCTCTGCCGACCTCACGATCACCGATATTGATGTAGTGAACAGACCTTTTAACAAGTAAAACAAATAAAAAAATCTGCGATGTACATTGTATATCGCAGATTTTTTATGCAGTTATAATCAGAATAACGTTCTACGGTGGTCTATATCCATGACATGTCGCACCGATAGTGTTTTATCTTATTTCATTACACTTAAGAATTCCTGAAGTCTCTTTGATTTCGGATCACCGAAAACGCTCTCGGCACTTCCCATTTCTTCGATATATCCTCCGTCCATGAAGATAACCTTATCAGATACTTCCTTTGCAAAACCCATCTCATGAGTTACCACAAGCATGGTCATATTTTCCTTTGCAAGTTCTTTCATTACCGCAAGGACTTCAACGGTGATCTCGGGATCAAGCGCCGATGTAGGCTCATCAAAGCACAGGATATCAGGCTTCAGCGCAAGTGCACGCGCAATTGCAACACGCTGCTGCTGACCGCCTGAGATCTGGCAGGGGTAACTACCCTCTTTATCTCCGAGGCCCACCTTATGGAGAAGCTCTGATGCATGCTCCATGATCTCATCTTTTATCTGCTTTTTGTTAGCCTTATAATCCGGACGCTCCTTCGCCAGAAGCATGGGAGCAAGACTTACATTCTCAATTGCAGTGTACTGAGGAAAGAGATTGAATGACTGAAACACAAGGCCGAAATGAAGTCTCTTCTGACGTATCTCGGAATCGCTTTTACTATGCCTGTCCTCTGCATCAAAGAGGAGTTTTCCACCAAGGTAAAACTGTCCCTTATCAGGAGTCTCAAGGAAATTCACACATCTGAGAAGGGTGGTCTTTCCGCTTCCGCTTGAACCGATAACGCAAAGCACTTCACCTTTTTCGATATCAAAGTTTATCCCCTTCAGGACTTCGGTACGACCGAAGCTTTTCTGTATATTTTTTGCTTCAAAAAACGCCATAAAAGCTCCTCCGTCCTTAAACCTTATAGTACGCCAGCTTCTTCTCGAAGAAGCCGAAAAGAAGAGTCAGCGC
>JAZUBE010000231.1:0-2994 GCA_045638325.1 Eubacteriales bacterium | reverse complement strand
GCTCCCGTTGTTGCAAGAATCGCACGGGACATGGGTATCCTGACCCTTGGTATTGTAACAAAGCCTTTTGATTTCGAAGGAAAGAGAAGAATGTCTCAGGCTGAGGCAGGTATTGAGAAGATCGGTCAGTTTGTTGATTCTCTTATCATTATCCCCAACGAGAGACTGAAGCAGATTTCTGAGACCCGCATCACTCTTATGAATGCTTTTGAGGCTGCTGACGATGTACTTCGTCACGGTGTACAGAGCATCTGTGAGCTTATCAATTCCATCGGTTACATTAACCTTGATTTTGCTGATGTTACCGCTGTAATGAAGGATGCAGGTTATGCACACATGGGTGTTGGTGACGGAACAGGTAAGGATAAGGCTGAGATCGCTGCTAAGTCCGCAATCTCCAGTCCTCTTCTTGAGACTTCCATCAGCGGTGCTGCCGGTATCATCGTAAATATCACAGCATCTCCCGATATCGGACTTGATGAGGTTGATACCGCAATGGGACTTATCAAGGCGGAGGCTTCCGAGGATGCTAACGTAATCTTCGGTGTTGCTTTCGATCCCGATTTTGACGATAAGATGAAGGTTACCGTTATCGCTACCGGATTCAATAAGGATGGTATTGCAAACGCAAAGGATTCCGAGACTGTTGCTAAGAATCAGATCGAGGCTGCTGCAGCTACTATCGTAAATCCTGTTGAGATGCCCGTAGTTGAGCCCTCTAATGTAACAGATGACGACTTCAGCGTTGTTGCTGAGATCTTCAACAAAAATAGAAGAAACAATAACGGTTTCTGATAAAAGCAAATATTCAGGGGAATCGTAGTTCCGATTCCCCTTTGTTTTTTAAGCAGACTGTTCCCGAAAGGATTGTTATGAAAAAAGTAATGCTTGTCTTCGGTACAAGACCGGAGGCTATAAAAATGTGTCCCCTTGTAAATGAGCTTAAAAGCCGCAAAAATATTGAAACGATCGTGTGTGTTACAGGTCAGCACAGACAAATGCTCGATCAGGTACTCGGAGCATTCGGTGTCGTGCCCGATTACGATTTGTCAATAATGAAACCGGGACAGACTCTTTTTGATATTACTACAAATATTCTGAATACCATCAAAGAGGTGCTTGAAAAAGTGTCTCCCGATGTTGTCCTTGTTCACGGTGATACATCCACTACATTTGTGACAGCACTTGCGTGCTTCTATCTGCAGATTCCTGTGGGACACGTGGAGGCGGGACTTCGTACATATGATATTTATTCTCCCTATCCCGAGGAGTTCAACCGTCAGGCTGTAGGTATTATCTCAAAGTACAACTTCGCTCCCACAGAGCGCTCAAAGGACAATCTGCTCCGTGAGGGTAAGGCTGCCGATTCTATCTACGTTACGGGTAATACTGCTATTGATGCTCTTAAGACCACCGTTCGTGAGGACTATACTCATCCCGAGCTTGAATGGGCTAAGGATTCAAGACTTATTATGATAACAGCTCACAGACGCGAGAATCTCGGTGAGCCTATGCACAGTATGTTCCGCGCCATCCGCAGAGTTATGGAGGAGCATCCCGATGTGAAAGCACTTTATCCTATCCACATGAATCCCGTAGTCCGTAAAGCGGCTGAGGAGGAACTGGGCGGTCTTGACAGGATCAGAATAATCGAACCTCTTGAAGTTCTTGATTTTCACAATTTCCTTGCAAGGAGCTATATGATCCTTACCGATTCCGCCGGAATCCAGGAGGAGGCACCCTCTCTCGGTACACCTGTGCTTGTAATGCGTGATACAACTGAGCGTCCCGAGGGAATCGATGCAGGTACTCTCAGATTGGTTGGAACTGATGAAGGTGTGATCTACGAAAACTTCAAGCTTCTTCTTGAAAGTGAGGATGCTTATAATGCGATGGCACACGCAAGTAATCCCTACGGAGACGGATTTGCGTGTAAGAGGATCGCAGACATTTTGGAGGGTTAATGATGGGTAAGAGAATAGCAGAGACCGATATAGCTAAGGGAATAGGTATTATTCTTGTGGTTATAGGACACGCATTCCCTGACTCAACGCAGCTTGTCAGCGGTAGTTTTTCGTATATTCTCTACAGAATGATATATTCTTTCCACATGCCTTTTTTCTTCTTTGTTTCGGGATTGGTTTCTGCTGGTATTGTAGGAGTGTCCGGCCGTAGTGAGAAAGTTTCACAGATCAAAAAGAAGGCAATGCGACTTCTGATACCTTATTTTGTTATCGGTGCAATATTTGTACCGCTTCGAATCGTATTTGGTAAGTTTGCCCGCTTTACTTACGATATGTCAAAGTTGTATACCGTATTTCTCGGTAACAATCCGTGCGGACAGCTTTGGTTTCTTTATGTACTGTTTTTCTTTTCTCTTACAGCTATTCTTTTTTCAACAAAAAAGAATATAAAATTTCTTCTCGCAGGATCACTTGCAGTTACCTGTCTGTCAAAGCTTGTAACTGTCAGATATGACGGTATTTCGTGGTACAATTCTCTTTTCATGCTGTTTTTCTATTATCTCGGTCTGTTTTTGTCTCAGCATCATGATAAGGTCTATAGGTATATGAAACCAAAGGGACTTTTGTTTGCTTTGCCGGCATTTGCTTTGTCGTTTTATGGATTCATGATGACAGGCGAGCATTATCTCATGAAGATACTTACCTCAGTTACCGGAATTTGCATGATACTGTGTCTGTCAGCACTTGTACAAATGTTCAAGATATCAGGTCTTAAATGGCTCCTGACAGAGATCGGCGGATATTCTATGGATGTTTACATATTACATAGTCCCATGGGACTTGTATGGCGTGTTCTTATTCTGAAATTACTTGGACTCAACAGTATAATTTATTCCTTAGTGTATGTATTCTCAGGTGTTTTCATAGCATATCTTATTTCAAGATTTATTATCAGAAAAGTCCCGGCTTTCAGCTTTCTTCTTTTCGGAATGACGTCATCACCCAAAAAAAGAATTACAACAAAATAAGG
>JAZUBE010000230.1:0-5553 GCA_045638325.1 Eubacteriales bacterium | reverse complement strand
GAGGCGTTTCGCCTCCCTCTCTTATTATTTTATTTCTGCGGGAGGGGAGACCCCTCCCCTACGGAAATATTTCTCTTACAGCTCTACTGTAATCGTATGCTCTGCGCCATCTCTGGGTGCGGGCACAAGTGCGCCGCATTCCTTGCCGTCGAAGGTGAACTTCGTTCCCTCTCCAACTCTCGCAAAGCCCTTCTGCTTCTTCACGCAGATCTTGAACTTTGTTCCGAGGCGGTTCAGCTCGTAGTATACCTTCTCGGTATCGAAAGGCAGTACGGGACAAAGTCTCAGTCCGTCACCCTCGTACTCGATTCCGAGGAACTCGGAAACAGTCAGTGACAGCCATGATGCAGTACCCGACAGCATGGGACCGACTCCCTCCATGGTCTCGGAGTTATTATACTGTGTACAGAATCTGGGGTTACCCTTGAATACGTAAGGATCCTTCAGAGTTCTGTAGGGGAACACCAGATCAAGCATCCAGTATGCAAGCTCAGCAAGCTCTGCCGCAAGTGCCTCATCCTTCACAGACTTCGCACCCTTGAACATTGCAGCAGTCGCCATCATTGTAGCATGCTTGAACACAGCACCGTTCTCACGGTCGCCGGGGAAGTAATGCTCTGTTGCGGTCTGGGTAGAGATCTTGTCAAGATCACAGGGGGATGACAGCTTGATTCCCGCATCGTTCATAAGATGCTCCTTCACGACGCCGAGCATGGTGCGGATCTGCTCTTCTGTGGCAACCTCGGAGAGGATAGACCATGAGAAGCAGTTGAGGAAGTATGAACCGTCAATGTTAGGATCGGCAGAAAGTCTGTCGCCCTTAGCACCAACGTAGGTGTAGCCGCCAACTCTCTCGCTGTTGATCATCGCACGTGCAAAGAAATTCTCTTTCCATGTGTGTGTCTGAATGTTATCATAAAGCTTTGCAGACATTGCCTCAAGTCTTGCAGCCGCATCGGCTCTGCCTGTCTGACGGGCAAGAGTACAAAGCTCATCCTCTGCGATCTTCAGGAGGAATGCGTTCATAACGCTCTCGCAGAAGTGTGACTTGAAGCGCACGCCCCAAGGCTCACCGGACTCTGCAAGCTGAGCATTGTAACGCTTCTCCTTCTCGATTCCGTCGATGGAATCTGCGTCAAGCTTCATGCAGTCGTTCCAGTCTGCATTGTCAAGGAGAGGAAGTCCGTGATCACCGACAGAGATCTCACCACTGTAGATGATAGCAGCCATACAGGTGTCAAAGAGGGATCTCTCACCGCCGTCTGCCATGGGGATCATCTGATCGAGGAAGTCCGTATCACCTGTGAGGCTCACGTAACGGTACACCGCCTGAATGAGCCAGAGCTGGTCATCGGAGCACTTACCGGGCTCCTTGCCCTCCCAGTAGAAGTTGTGGTTTGCATAACCCATGCGGTACACGTTCTCCGCCCAGCGGCTGAGCATATCACGTGCAAGGTCGGAGCGTCCCATTGCTGCCATGTAGTACATGGATGCATACATATCCTGGATCTCTCTGAAGCCGATCTGACGCTGTGCCTTCTGAGTCCATGCAAATGAACGGGAAACGAAAGACTGATAGAACACCTGGAAAGGCAGGTTATTATTGATATATGCGTCCATGGTACCGTTACCGGAGGACATCTTAATATAGGATGAATAATTCTTATAGAAATCCTTTACGGATGCAAGTGCCACATCTGCCGCACCTTTCTCCTTGAACTCATCAAGAAGTGATGTCATCTTAGCATCGAAATCAAGCGGTACGGAATCGTCCTCCTTTACCCAGCACATACCAACGAGCTCGGAGATCTCCTTAGTCTCGCCGGGTGCAACGCGGAAGGTCTTACCCATTGCGAAGAAATACGCCGCCTTACGTGAGGGATGAGAGGTGAGTCTTGCCACATTCTGAGGATGGAGCACATCGCCTGTACCGATGAACTCGGGATAGTTTACACTGTACTCATCCATAGGTTCACCGTCAACTACCATTGCAGCAAAGCGCTTCTCAAAGCGTCTGTATCTGGGATAATCTGCAGGAGAGATAGCCCATACACGACCATCCTTCTTCACGACACCACTCTCGTGAACGATGTTTACGTATACGATATCATTTGCAAGTGCATCCGGCGGGAAGATTCCGAAAACGCCCGTCATGATGATCTTTATCTCACGGGGAGAACCTGTGAGGTTCTCAACAGTCACCTTCTGTACCTCACACGCCTCGGGCTGACCTGCCTTCTCGGGGAGGATGAAGATGGTACGCTCTATTTTCAGTCCGCACTCGGTCTCATATGTAATAACAGTATTATTCTGAGAATGACGGCACACTGCAGTCTTAACATTCTCACGGGGATTACCGGAGAAGAATATCTGACGACCGTTCTCCACAAGGTAGAACTGGCGGTTCATGGGATCACCGTTCTCCTCCTGCTGGAGAAGTGTACGTGTAACAAGCACCTGACGGCCTGCATCCGCACGGAATGAGCCGCATCCGAGAGCATTGACAGCACTCTTGGGAGTGGTGAGCAGGGGATTTTCAAAACCGATTCTGTTACCGAGAAGCAGGTTTATACGGAAGTGTGTACTGATCTCGGGAGTGGTGAGATCGATCACGTGCTCGCCGTTCTCATTCAGCTCACCGGGAGCAGCCTCTACCTCACGGATGATGCGGAATACTTCCTTCTCAGCCGCAGGGGTAAGCTCACGCTTTGTTCCGTCGCCGAGGATCATAGTCGCACATCCCTCTGCCATATCGCATGAGATAAGCGCATCGCCCTCAACATTGCAAAGAAGTCCCGACACTTCGGGATCATTCATGATCGCAGCACAAACGGGAGCATTTGAGGAATATCCGCATACGCCCACAACAGGAGAATTCTCTCTCCATGCAGAGGTGTACTCCGCATCGTACTGTCCGATTACGGCATCACCGAACACCTCACAAAGACGCTCCTTTGCTGATTTGTATGCGTCTCTTGATTTTTCTATGGTATAGTTCATATTTTTACTCCTGTAGGAATTATTTACTTCCTTTAGTTTACCATAAATGAGGCAGAAATAAAAGGGGGTATAGGAAATTTTATATATACGCACATAAAAAAGCTCCGCAATACAAATGAGAAGCCCATTTTCTTTCATTTTTTTGAAAAAACATTGCACAAACTTTCGCCGTAAAATTCGGTTGTTTTGCGAATTGATGTGTGTGGAATATTATGGTAATATAGTGATAGATATAAGGAGGTGATACCGATGGGATGTGACAGTAACAACAAAAAATATGAGACAGTAAACATTTTGAATTATTAATTTGAATTTTTAAAAAGGAGAAACAAAAATAATACAACCACAACAATTCTAAACTCCCGGGAGGATATTATGAAAAAAACTACTATATTTATGTCACTCGTCTTGTGCTTGTCGTTTCTTCTTGCCCCGATAGCTTCAGCTTTTTCGGTAACAGAACATTCGGACCCCTTTACGGGTAAAGTCTATGAAGAAACCGACTTTTATGACAGCGGTGTGATCTTTGTTATACTTCATCATGAATACAGTATAGAGTGGAGAGAGTATACCACCGCCGACTTTCCTGAGCTTGAGCTTGATGCGGTTAAAACTCATCCTGCACTTTGGGGAAATAAAGAGCAGATACTCGCAGATCCCGAATACAGGAATCTCGTATATCTCACACTGAAAGATAAAAGCATCGAGGCCATGGTAAATGCGATCAATCTTTTGTACGAACGAAATGATACAGATATATACTATGCGTGTCCCGTTTCCGACACGTTTTATACCGGAGACGAGTGGGATCCAAAAGACGAGCCTATCCTCGGATCCGGTACATCCGGAATCACAGATCTTGCGGGAGTGAGCGTAATTCTCTCCAATGACAGTAGCTTTACGGGCATATACGCCGATGTCGAGCAGATCCCTGCAGAAAGCACTGTATATTACAAAATAATTTGCGAGGACGGATATTTCTGTAACAGCATTAAGCTTAACAGCGATACGGTAACCGAAAACAGCTTTACTATGCCCGAGGGAAAGCTTGAGGTTTCTTTAGGCGTTTACCGCTTTGGTGATGCAGACAGAAACAATACGGTCAATATCTCAGACGTAAGTTTTGTACTCAAGTATCTGGCAGGATACGGAGAGATACTCCATAAAGTGAACGGAAGCGGATGCGGAAACACTTATCTTGATTTCAATAATGATGGAACAGTCAATCTTTCCGACTGCTCCGAAATGCTCAAATACATCGCAAAATGGGATGGCGTCGGTCCTGTCGCTTCAGAATACGAAGACGATCTCAGCATTGAACATATTGCTCCACTGACGGAAGTATTCGGATATTATTCGGATTCTGCAGCACTGCGATCGAATTCCGACGCAAAAAGGATCATCGGTAAATACAATATTTCTATCATAGACAGCTCTTATAGTTGGGAGATTTTCTGTAAAGATGCTTTTGGCATAACCGATGTATTTCATGAGATCAATGAAAACGGTGAATTTGGCTCAGCCGAGATCAGTGCATCATCTGTTATGGGAAAATTCGACGATGAATTCTTTGAAAACAATGATATCGTGCCTCTGATCGCTCCTATAGATCAAGCTGTAAATATTACTTCGATATGGAAAAACGGCTCAAAGCTGGTCCTGGATTTTACTGTAGGTGATGATGCCACACCCGATGATTCACCTATATATAATGAGTGCAGCTTCTTCTTTGTCGCTGTGCAGAAAAACAGCGTTGCCGACCGTGGGCTGAGAATGGACGGAATAGATATTCCCACGGATGCATTTTCTGACGGAGTGATCTGATATTCGGTTTACAAATACCCGTATACCTATCACAAGTGGATGTACATAAAAATATATTGATCCCAACGGGGAAGAAGAGGATATCTCGTTCAAGATAATCATACCACATAAAAGCAAAAGGAGCCCGAAGGCTCCTTTTCTCTTATTCTATAAGCACACCGCCTGTCGTGACCTCGGTCACGGCATTTTTCGGTATGCGGTATTTTTTCGTAATATCCCACGGAGTTTCACCCTCTGAGGGATAATATATCCTTATAACACCACCGTCTGTATCATTCTTCGCAAATCGGTCAAGCTCAAGATTTGACACATATGTCACAGGCTGTGATAATCCTGCAAAAAAGCTTACGCAAAGCTCTGCCGTTACGCGGATATTTCCACCGTCGAGCCGCGCAGTACTGTCCGTCACGGAAATATCGCATTTTTTGAACAGCTCACCCGTTCCGTTTGCAGGACAATCACACTCGTACTTCATCGGGAGCTTTATGCACTCATCGGTTATCTCACCGCCGCCGCAAAGAAGCACGTGGATCTCAGCAGTACCCGTGAGAGTGAGCCGTTTTCCATCTCTTTCAAGTTTATCGCAGGTGGCTTTCCCGAATGAGCATATTATGTAGTCACCCGGTGTTTCTTTCCCGCTTCTTTTCCCATCACCCGAAAGTGAGAACCGTCCCGTATGGCATTTAAGCATTGACAGCGAATCCACGGTGCACATATGCACATCACCCT
>JAZUBE010000229.1:0-8809 GCA_045638325.1 Eubacteriales bacterium | reverse complement strand
ATAAACGGGAAGAGTAGTACCACAGGCGATACGTGTGAACTTCACAAGTTCATCAGTGGCGTACCGCATACATTCATCTGCATCGTCGGGACGAACGATAGCATACTCGGAGATATTATTCCCGGCGATGGTGAGTTTTTTTACTCTGTATCCCTCACCGTAGGTGAAGGAGTAGTTTTCATTGTTTCCGTATTTTGCAAACTGCCTTACAGCACGGTCAAGTCCTGAATCGGTCTTACCGAGTATGACTACGTCTCCCTCCGATGCGCGGATGGTGTAACCCTCATCGTCGATAAATTCCGAAGTGTCGACGCCATATGCTGCGGTATCATCACCGGATGCGATAACAAGGGAATCAGGCATCTGTGAAATTCTATCTTCAAGGAACTCTATATATTTATCGGAGTCGGCAGATGCAGTAATACTTGTATTTATTTCGGATACTGTACATGATGACATAACAGATGCTACAGTGATACCCGCAAGAATAAGTGATATTTTTCGTGCAAAATTCATAAACACATCTCCGTATATTTACTTTTATACATTATGTATTATATCATACATATAGTAGTAAATCAATGATATGACAAGATTTTACGCTATAAAATGTATTATTTTTATAAAAGGTTTTGACAAACAGGCCTTAATGAGGTATCATATATAAAAAGAGACGGAGGATCATTATGAACTGTATAATATGTGAGCTTAATCCCCTTCACAACGGGCATAGTTTTATTATTTCCGAAGCCGCAAAACACGGTCAGGTGATCCTTGTGATGAGCGGTAATTTCACACAGCGTGGAAGTGCCGCGGTGTATGATAAATATACGAGAGCAAAGGCGGCGGTACTTGCAGGGGCAAATCTCGTACTTGAACTGCCGTTTCCGTGGTGTTCTGCAGGTGCGGCAGATTTTGCAAGGGCAGGTGTCGCAATTGCTACGGCAACGGGGGCGGATACGCTTATGTTTGGTTCCGGCTCCGGAGATGCGGATCTCCTTCGTCGTGCAGGTATAGCATTTGCAGACGGAGATTTTGATAAGGCATTTGAGGATGCTGCAAAAAATGATCCCGGAGAAGGTGCGGCAAAACTCAGACAGAGAATACTCACGGAAATGTTTTCCCCGGCGGAGGCAGATAGCCTCTCAAACCCCAACGATATCCTCGGGATAGAGTACAACAGATATGCATATCTTAAGGGTGGCATAAACTGTGTTCCCGTGAAGCGTACCGAAGGTGGAAATGTTACTTCCGCTACTGCTATAAGAAGTATAATCGGGGAAGGCGGCATTGACGGTGCAAAAACTTTCATACCGGACTGTGTTGCTGAGATTTTCGAAAACGCTGTGCCTGTTCCTGAAACAGCTTTGTACGATACTGAGAGACTTCTTCTGAGACTTGACAGATGTGATATAGAGAATACGGCTGAATGTGAAGGTGGGCTGGGATTCAGACTTCGCAGGATAGCCGGGGAGTGTGAAAGCGGAACGGATCTTCTAAGGCTTGCATCCACAAAGAAATATACAGATGCAAGAATACGAAGAGCACTTCTTTATTCCGTTCTTGGTGTTACAAGAGATATAGTGAGAGAAGCTCCACTTTATACCACCGTTCTCGGAATGGGAAAAGAAGGTAGTACCATATTGAAAAATATCAAAAAGGCAGGCAGTATAGAAGTGCTTACAAAGGCGGCAGATCATGAAAAGCTGTCATCTGAGGCACGAGCACAGTTTAATATATCGGCTGCAGCAGACAGGCTTTATACTGTACTGATGCCCGGAAATGTTCCTGAGGAATACTTTCTTTCCGTTACACCTTATGTAGAAAAATAAATAATCGGCGGTCATAGACCGCCGATTATTTTAACCTATATATCTTCCACGGGTAAAGTGATATACTATCGGAACAACAACGCACATCACTCCGATGGGTACCATAAATACATATAGTCTGAAAGCATACAGCACTATACCAACGATACCGCAGACTATCATCACCAACCCCGAAAAGCTTCGTGTTGCAAGACATTTGGTGGGGAAGTTTATTGTTTTAAGCCCGGGATATCGCCACATGATAAAGCCGGTCAGGAT
Organism: Eubacteriales bacterium; assembly: GCA_045638325.1. Classification (GTDB taxonomy): domain Bacteria; phylum Bacillota; class Clostridia; order Oscillospirales; family CAG-272; genus UMGS1312. Next base: position 6,719 of record JAZUBE010000229.1, on the reverse strand, counting down.
AAATACGATACATACGACAGGACAAACGAGCATCTCATCGCCCACAGACATTCCGAGTGCTGCGGAATATACAAAAGCCGAAGAGATTACCGAAATTATCGGCATGAGCCATACGGTCAGACAAAGTCCGCCTATGCTTTGCTCACCGGAATTTTTTGATGATACCATGAGTACCGCTACAGTGATAATATGAATTATTATAAAAATGGCGGGAAGACCTGCTACGAGAAACAGCTTACTGCCGTATCCGTCAACCTCACCATAGGCGTTCCAGTGGATAGGTACACGGTCGGGCAGTCGGTTCCACAGAATAAAACCTGCAATTGCAGGAAGAATCATTAATGCTGTTGACAGGAAAAAATTGATCTTCAGTTTTCGAGGCATAATATCATCTCCGATAACTTTAGTTGTGTTAATTATACTATATCGTAAAATTTTTGTCAATTACAGTGAGAGAATGCAGAGCCTTTTGCGTCCAATAAGTGAAAGTGTTGACTTTCGGAAAGGAGATTGTCAATGGATAACGGATATGCTAGCTACCGCCGTTTCCTTGACGGTGACGATGACGGGATCGCCTGTGTAATCAGAGAATATAAGGATGGACTGATTTTTTATCTCTATGGGATATGCGGAAACATTACCACAGCGGAGGAGCTGATGGAGGACACGTTTGTAAAGCTCGCGATAAAAAAGCCGCATTTCAAGGGGAATTCATCCTTCAAAACGTGGCTTTATGCAATTGGGAGAAATGTGGCACTTGATCGGCTTCGCCGTGAGAGCAGGATGAAGACCGTATCTCCCGATGAGTGTGCCGAGCTTACAGACGACGGTGAGGAGCTTCTTCCATCTTACTTGAAGGAGGAAAGAAGTATTACATTACACCGTACTATGGGAAAGCTTTGTCCCGATTACAGGCAGGTGCTCTGGCTCGTGTACTTTGAGGAGATGACAAATTCGGAGGCGGCAACGGTTATGAACAAAAAAAGCCGCCAGATCGAGAATCTTCTGTACAGAGCGAAAAAGTCGCTTAAGTCTGAGCTTGAAAAGGAGGGTTTTGTTTATGAAGAACTGTGACGAGATCACAAAAAATGTGCTTGAAAGACGTGATGCACATAATGATAAAATCAAAAAAAGAAACCGTATGATAATACGGATCGGAATACCGACGGTGTCACTTTGCCTTGCGGTAATAGTGGGTGTCGGTATGTGGAGATCGGGTGATCTTGAAACGAAGGAACGTGTGGAGGATACAATTGTCCCCGGTGTTGAAGACGTTATCGAAAACAGCAGTGACAAAAATTTTGCGGAAGGCGGTACAAGACCTGCTATTGATACCGATGCCGTAAAAGAGGAGAAACCCTCAGGCGGTAAAGATGAATGCTTTGAAGGTTCTGATGAGATCTGGATCGAGCCTCAGTGGGGTGAGAAAGCACTGTACTCTAAATATCCCGAGTTTGAATATGACGGAACTCTTTACGGTACTGCGGCTACATGGATAGATGAGGGAAAACTGGGTGATGCGATCGGTGCATCTGTCGCCCGTGGTTATGATATCTACACTGATACTTCATATGAGATGAAGGTCACGATATATGCAATAAACGGAATAAACACAAAAGCAGCCGTAGCTGTTTCCTACGATGGCTTTGAAGGTCAGTATGCGGTGTATACCGATAATTGGTATTATCCCGAAACCCTTGGCGAATTTATAGATTCACTTGATCTGAGAGAGAACCTCACTCTTGCCATAAGAGATGAGGTGCCGACAGGTACGGTCTACCACACCTTCTGGGAATACGAGAGCTATATGACCACAAGGTATAAGCTCTATGATACGACTGTGATATGGAGCATGCTGTTCTCAGATACAAGTCTTAAAAATGTCGCAAATGAGGTCACGGACGAAGAAATGTCCCTGTATAAGGAGTCCATGTCTATCGGGGTGAGTGTGGATATCCTCGGAATCAAAAATGTGAGCCTTGCCGTAACGGAGAACGGATATATCAGCACGAATATCCTCGGTACACGTAAGCTGTTCTATATCGGTGAGGATAAGGCTAAGGAATTCTTTGATTACGTGAAAGAGAATTTCGAGGGAGTCCGTGAGGAGCCTTTGTCAACTACCGCTGAGGCTCCATCCGATTATCAGGGTGACGTGATCGTGACAGCCGTAACATCACAGGCATATGTGCCGGAAATTATGGTAGAAGAGTAGATATCTATCGTTTTGATTAAAAGTTTTCGAGGGGAGCGACAATTTTTCAAGCGAACTTGAGGGGTACCTTTTTCAAAAGGTACCCCTCGCATATTTACTGTGATTAAATATATTCTCTTATCCTGAACTCAAGTCCGAGTCCTGCCGCAACCTCAGCGCATCTTTGCAGATCTGCATCGGAAACGGGACCTCTCACGGCAGTCAGTACCACATGAGGAACGACCTTTGCCACATCACGCGCAAATTTCAAAACTCCCGCAAAGGTATCGTCTCCGAATTTGGGAACACACAGTTTGTTGTATGTCTCAGAATCGGGAGCATTGAGACTGATCGATACAGTATCAAAAAGTCCTGCAAACAGGGGAGTGGTGTCCTCACCCATAATGAGAGATGCGTGACCGTTTGTGTTGAGTCTTATGGGAATGTCGTATCTCTCGCGGATAGCCTTGCAGATGGTGAGCATGTCGTAAAGTCTGCAGGTAGGCTCACCGAATCCGCAGAACACAAGCTCTGAGTAAAGCTCGGGTTGTGCATCGATTATTGCCTTGTAGATCTCTTCTCTTGTAGGCTCTGCTTCAAGCCACAAGTTACCGTAGATGTCCTCACCGTGACTTCTTACGCAAAATGTGCACTTGTTTGTGCAGAGATTTGTCATGTTTACGTAAAGTCCGTCACCTTGTTTGTATGCTATAGTCATAACTTAACCTTTCGTTTTGGCACAGACGCAGATTACAGCGTAAGACCGAACAGTCTTGCGGTGTTTTCCACAGTCTGATTGCAGAATAGATCTATCTGAACTCCCCTTGCATCTGCTACAGCCATTGCGGTGTGTTCCATATACATAGAGAGATTGATTTTTCCTCTGTGAGGTACGGGAGGGAGATAGGGGGCATCTGTCTCCACCAGAATTCGGTCATCCGGAACGATGGCCGCCGCACGTCTGAGATTATGAGCATTCTTGTATGTCACGGGGCCCGAGAAGGATATATACCATCCCATTTTCACAAGCTCAGCAGCAGACTCAGCGCTTCCGCTGAAGCTGTGCATCACACCGACTACGTTCGGATGCGCACGGATTATATCAAAGGTGTCACCATGAGCCTCACGGTCGTGTACGATTACGGGAAGTCCGACATCTTCTGCCATGGAGAGCTGAGAGTCGAAGAACAGCTTCTGCTGCTCCTTGTCCTCTCCTCCGTAGTGATAGTCAAGACCGATCTCGCCTATGGCACAAACTCTCGGATGTGAAAGAAGCTCACGTATGCGGTCGAGCACCGCCTGTTCATCCCCGCGACGGATGTGCCTTGAATCTCCGGGATGCATTCCTGCGGATGCCCATATTCTCGGATCACTTTCCGCAAGAGCGATACATTCTGTAGTATTCTCGGGATTCGTGCCTGCGCAGAGAATACCGCAGATCCCCGAATCAAAGGAATCCTTCAGTGCACCTGCGGCACCTCCGGGATATTCGTCAAACCGCTCATCATTATAGTGAGCATGGGAATCAAAAAGTCTCATTATCTGATGCGCTCACCGGGCTTTGTCTCATCGGACAGGAATACTACCTTCGGGGACTCCTCACCGCAAGCGAGGATCATTCCGTGGCTCTCAACTCCGCAAAGAGTAACGGGAGCAAGGTTAGCAACAAGTACCACGTTCTTTCCGATAAGAGCCTCGGGCTCATAGTACTGAGCGATACCTGATGCGACCTGGCGCTTCTCATAGCCGAGATCGAGGATAAGGCGAAGCAGCTTCTTTGACTTCTTTACCTTCTCACACTCAACTACTTTAGCACAGCGAAGCTCAACGCCCATGAATGTGTCAATGTTTATCTGAGGAACTTCCTCAGGCTTTTCCATGGTAGCGGCAGCGGCTTCTGCAGCGGCACGCTCCTCTGCAATCTCAGCGAGCATCTTTTCCTCATCGATACGTGCGAAGAGGTTGTCACCCTTTACAACTGATGCACCGCTTGCAAGACCACCGAATACTTCGATGGACTCATATGAGTCAAGTGTGGTGCCGATCTGCTCAAAGATCTTACCGCAGGTCTCGGGGATAATGGGAGTGAGAAGCACTGCGCCTGTGCGGATGACTTCAAGGAGATTGTAGAGAACTGTACCCAGTCTCTCCTTCTTGGATTCATCCTTTGCGAGAGCCCAGGGCATGGTCTCGTCAATATACTTATTTGCTCTCTTGAGCATGGTCATAGCACAGTCGATGGCATCTGCGAAGTAGTAGGTGTCCATCTTTTCCTTGAAGGTGGCAACGGACTCTGCAACTACAGCTTTGAGCTCACCGTCGGGATCCTCTTCGCCTGTGGGTGCGGGGATAACGCCGTCGAAATACTTTTCGGTCATAGCAACAGTACGACTTACAAGGTTTCCGAGGATGTTTGCAAGATCGGTGTTGTATCTTCCGATAACTGCCTCATAGGTGATGGAACCGTCATTGACGTAAGGCATCTCAGCGATGGCGTAGTATCTTACACCGTCAACGGAGAATCTCTCAGCCAGCTTGTCGGCGTAAATAACGTTTCCTCTGGACTTGGACATCTTATCCTGACCGAAGTTGAACCAGGGATGACCGAACACCTTCTCGGGAAGGGGAAGATCAAGTGCCATGAGGAAGATGGGCCAGTAGATGGTGTGGAATCTTACGATATCCTTACCGATGATGTGAACGTCAGCAGGCCAGTATCTGGTGAAATTTTCGGGCTGAGTCTCGTTTGCGGGATCGTAACCGAGCGCGGTGATGTAGTTGCAAAGGGCATCGAGCCATACGTATACAACGTGCTTGGGATCGAAGTCTACGGGGATACCCCACTTGAAGGAAGTACGTGATACGCACAGATCCTGGAGACCGGGTTTCAGGAAGTTGTTGATCATCTCATTCTTGCGTGCCTCGGGCTGAATGAAGCCGGGATGCTCTTCGATGTACTTCATAAGACGCTCGGTGTATGCGCTCATGCGGAAGAAGTAAGCCTCCTCCTTTGCCTTCTGAACCTCACGACCGCAGTCGGGGCACTTACCGTCTACAAGCTGAGTTTCAGTGAAGAAGGACTCGCAGGGAGTACAGTACCAACCCTCGTAATGTCCCTTGTAGATGTCACCCTGATCATAGAGCTTCTTGAAAATATTTTTGATAGCTTCTTCGTGATTTTCGTCGGTGGTGCGGATGAAGTAATCGTAGGTGGTGTTCATAGCGTCCCACACACCGCGGATCTCGTCGGCAACTCCGTCAACGAATGCCTTGGGAGTGATACCTGCCTCGGCAGCCTTGTTCTCGATCTTCTGACCGTGCTCGTCGGTACCTGTGCAGAAGAATACGTCGTAGCCACGCTGTCTTTTGTAACGAGCGATGGCATCGGTGAGGATCACTTCATAGGTGTTACCGAAGTGAGGCTTCTGGGATGCGTAGGCAATAGCCGTTGTTATATAAAACTTTTTCTTGTCCATTTTATGTTATCCTTTCGGTTATTATCTTACTGTGACTCCGCCTGCGATGACGGTATCAATTACGGGGGATACGGGGTCAGCGATTATAATAAAATCGGCACGCTTGCCTGCGGAGATGGAACCGAATTCATTATCGGCACCAATCATTTTTGCAGGGTTTATTGTCGCCATAGGGATTGCCTCTTCAAGGGAGAGGGAACAGAATTTCATAAAGTTCACCATACCCGTGAACATATCAAGAGTGCTTCCCGCAAGGGCACCTTCGATATTCACAGCTTTGCCGTCCTTGACGAATACGGGGAGTCCTGCGATTGAGTATTCTCCGTCGGGACAGCCTGCTGCTTCCATGGAATCGGTGATAAGCACAAATTTATCGGGGTTCTTTACCTTTTGGGAGAGGAGGATCATCTCAGGCGCAATGTGCATTCCGTCACAGATGAACTCCGAATAGGCTCTGTCACAGAGCAGGGAAGCACCTGCTCCGCCGGGATCTCTGTGGTGAATGGGTCGCATGCAGTTGAATGTATGAGTGAATCCGGTAACACCCTCGTTAACAGCGTGGATGAGCTCGTCGTAATTTGCATCGGTGTGAGCCGCACTTACGGTAACACCGAGCTCAAGGGCAGTGTGGATCATATCATCGGAACCATCAATCTCCGGTGCGATGGAGAGACGCATACGGGCATCTCCCGCAAGTTCTTTGAACTTCTTTATTTCATCCGATGACGGAGCAGACAGAAGATTTTCGGGATGTGCACCTCTTTTGGAGAGTGAGAGATAGCGCCCCTCAAGATGTACTCCGGCAAATGCCGCAGAGCCGGGGACATTTTCATATTCCGAAATATCCTTTACGGATTTTTCAAGGGAATCAAGAGGAGCAGATGCAAGGGTGGGCATTACTGCAGTGGTTCCTGCTTTTGCATAGGAATGTGCGATCTTACTGTAGTCTTCGGGGGATGCGGTATTGAAATCAAATCCGCCGCGTCCGTGGGAATGAACATCCACAAGACCGGGAATAACGTACTTTCCGCCGAGGGATATGATTTCAC
>JAZUBE010000228.1:0-5054 GCA_045638325.1 Eubacteriales bacterium | reverse complement strand
CTCAATAACGGACTCATCCCAGAATGAGGGAGCCTCATAACCGAGGAGGTTTACGGTAGTAGCGGCAACATTTGAGAGTCCGAATTTGCCGTCATCTGCCTTTACGGAATACTTATCCGCATAGAAGTTATCATAAATGATCATAGGAACAGGGTTGAGAGTATGGCTTGTCTTAGCCTTGAAACCGTTCTCGCCCTTCTTGGGAGCACCGGTCTTCTTGTCTACCTCGTACATCTCATCGGCATTACCGTGATCAGCGCAGAAGATAGCAACACCCTTTACCTCATCGATAACGGGAAGGATACGTCCGATCTGGAGATCAAGAGCCTCCATAGAGCAGATGGTTGCTGCAAGGCTTCCGGTATGACCTACCATATCGCCATTGGGGAAGTTCACACGGATAGACTTATACTCACCGCTGCGGAGCATCTCGATGAGTTTATCGGTGATCTCTGCACACTTCATCCAGGGTCTCTGCTCAAAGGGAACAACGTCGGAGGGAACCTCAATATAAGTCTCAAGCTCCTCGGAGAACTTACCGGAACGATTACCGTTCCAGAAGTAGGTAACGTGGCCGTACTTCTGAGTCTCGGAGATAGCGAGCTGGGAAACTCCTGTCTCAGAAAGGTACTCACCCATTGTACCGGTGATCTCGGGGGGATTTACAAGATAGCGGGAAGGAATGTGAAGGTCTCCGTCATACTCAAGCATACCTGCGTATACAACGGAAGGCACACGAACACGGTCGAACTTATCGAAATCCGCACCTGCCTCAAAAGCGGTGGAGATCTCAAGAGCACGGTCACCGCGGAAGTTGTAGAATACTACAGAATCGCCATCCTCAATAGTGCCTGCGGGTTTTCCGTCTGCACCGATAACGAATGCGGGGAGATCCTGGTCGATAACACCTGTCTCTGCACGGTAGGTCTCAATTGCCTCAGCAGCAGATGCGAACATTCTGCCCTCTCCGAGCACGTGAGTCTTCCAGCCACGGTCAACCATTGACCAGTCAGCACCATAGCGGTCCATAGTGATCTGCATTCTTCCGCCACCTGATGCGATCATTACATCAAAGCTGTCATCACGGAGAGAAGTGAGGTACTCCTCAAAGGGAAGAACATAATCAAGTGCGGATGTCTCGCCAACATCACGTCCGTCAAGGAGGATGTGGATTCTTACACGGCTGATACCCTCAGCCTTAGCCTGTCCGATCATCGCCTTGAGGTGATCGATATGGGAGTGAACATTACCATCGGAGAAGAGTCCGATGAAATGGAGAGTTGCATTCTTCGCATTGTCAGCGATCTGACGCCATGCGTCGGATGCGAACATCTTACCGCTCTCAATAGAGGAGGTAACGAGCTTTGCGCCCTGAGCGAACACCTGACCGGAGCCGAGAGCGTTATGTCCTACCTCGGAGTTACCCATATCCTCATCGGAAGGAAGACCTACAGCAGTACCGTGAGCCTTCAGAGTAACCATGGGATAATCCTTCATGAGTCTGTCAAGGTTGGGGGTGATCGCCTTCTTTACGGCATTTCCCTCACCGTCTGCGGCGATTCCAACGCCGTCCATTACGATAGTCAGCACAGGACCTTCTACGCCTGTGAACTTTTCGAGATTTTTCAGTTTCTCACTCACTTTATATATCCTTTCTTCGCACTATGGCGAACTTGAATTTACAAAATTTGACCACCTTATATTATAACCTCGATTTTCAAAAATAACAAGGGGATTCAGCGAAGTTTATTCGTTTATTTACAATATTACCCGATAAATCAAAAAGTCCTCGGAAATGAGGACTTTTTTACATTACATATCATTTTTTCTTCTTTTTCTTTTTTGTTCTTTCGCAAAGAGGCACTGCGTGAACCAGAAAACCAAACCCCGGCACAAGAGCGACAATATAGAGATCCACGGCAAAATATCCGCCTTCGGCAATGGATGCCGCAAACACAGTCAGTGCCGCCATAACGAAAGGCAGGAGCATAGCGATAACCATTCTGATACGCCGCATGGGATGTCTGATTGCCGCTGCACCGCAGAGAAGCCCCACGATAACAAGCACCGACACGACTGACGGCGTGAAATAAGAATAGAAGAAATCATTTGCCCATCCGCGGATTCCATCTACGGCAGATGATACCTGCCACTCAAACAGTATCGGTACTATCGCCACACACAACAGACCTGCGGCAAACATTCCGAGGTGAATACTCCGAATGAGTTTTTTGCGTCCAATCCTGCTTTCCGCAAGATACATAAGCGGGAGTGACAAAAGCGATATCACCGACAATAAGATTAAAAGAATATCCATTGTCAGCCTCCGATAAGACGGAGCATATCGGAAACAAGGGCATCTCTGTCAATACCACGGCAAACGGTAAGAGTACCATCACCCTCGATGAAGCTGTCATCGTCAAGTCTGCATTTTCTCGGATGCTCCTCAAATTTTGCAGAAACACCTGCGAGAACTCCTACGGAGGCGATATCCCAGATGATCTTCTGACGCTCATCATCTGTTCCGTCACCTACAGCTTTGATATAATCGCAAAGCATATCAAAAAGCGCCGTTCCCACATCTGTCTTTCCGTTTATTCCAAGCCTCAGCTCACCTATGGAAAGAAGCATTTCGGATGCTGAACCGTATGCGGGAAGCTGCACAAGCTCCACAGATGAAGAAAAGATCACACGTGCGGCATTAACATCCTGGCACATATTGAACTCTCCCCCTTCGGGGCATTCGGGAACATGTCCCACTTGCCAGAGAAGGATCATTTTATCGGCAATATCGGGAGCCTTCAGAAGTGCGGATGCAATATTCGTTCCGCATCCGATAGCGCATACCACGATCTTCTCTCCTTCGGGGAGAGCACGGAGTCTCTCGACCAGATACCATGCTGCAGGGCTCTCCACGGGAGTGGAGGTGTCACGAAGGAACTCTCTTGATCCTTCAAACACAGGCACATCCGCACCTGCAAGCCCGAGGAATCTCTCAGCCTCAACCATACTGAGATCGATACTCTTTGAGGTATCCTTCTCACGTCCGTTGGAAAAAGGTGCAGTCAGTACCGCATCAAGCTTTATATTCTCCGCCAGAGCAGCATATACGATAGCGAACTGGTCATCAGCCTCGTTCGCAGTATCGGTATCGATTATTACGGGAAAGTTTTTGAAATCCATAGTTTATACCGCCTTATATTGGTTCAGGCATACCGCAAGTCAAGCCGTACACCTATACTACTTCGACATACAATGAAATCTGTGTACGCAGAAGCTTCCGGTAGGAAGCGACTAAGTACACTCCTCTTGGCTTTGCGAGTGTCGCGGGCAAGCGACCAAAAGAGCTTTCCCGTCGGCACGAGACGCGAGTGTACAAAGCCTCTTTGATGAAAACTTTAGTTTTCATCAACTTCTCATATCAGTCACCGGTTCCTGCCAGATATTCTTCCTGCTCGGGGGTAAGCTTGTCGATCTTCACATTCATTGACGCCAGCTTTTCCCAAGCTACGGAACGGTCGATCTCTGTGGGAACGGGATAAACTCCCGGATCAAGAGAACGTCCCTTCTTCGCCATATAGAGTACACCTCTCGCCTGAAGTGCAAAGCTCATATCCATTATCTCCGCAGGATGTCCCATACCTGCCGCAAGATTCACAAGTCTTCCCTCAGCAAGAAGATTCAGCACACGTCCGTCGGGGAGTCTGTATCCTGTGATATTGGGACGTCTCTCCCAGACCTCGGCAGCTGCCATTTCAAGCTCGGTCTTGTTTATCTCAACATCAAAGTGACCGGAATTTGCAAGGAGAGCACCATCCTTCATATCCATAAAGTGCTTGCCCCTTATAACATCGGCACAACCTGTGAGCGTAATAAAAAGATCACCCACCTTTGCCGCCTCATCCATAGTCATTACGGTAAATCCGTCCATTACTGCCTCAACAGCCTTTACGGGATCGATCTCTGTGATAACCACCACTGCACCAAGTCCCTTGGCTCTCATTGCGGCACCCTTACCGCACCAGCCGTATCCTGCGATAACCACAGTCTTACCTGCGATAACGAGATTTGTCGTGCCCATGATACCCTCAAGTGTAGACTGTCCTGTGCCGTATCTGTTATCGAAAAGGTGCTTACAATCCGCATCGTTGATATCAAGCATAGGGAAACGAAGCTCGCCTGCGGCTGCTCTCGCCTTAAGGCGATGTACACCTGTGGTAGTCTCCTCACATCCGCCGATTATATCACGGCCAAAGCCAACTGCATCACCATGAAGGAGTGACACAAGATCACCGCCATCGTCAATGATAATGTGAGGGCAGAAATCAAGCACACGAATAAGATCTTCTCTGTATTCTTCCTCGGTGGCACCGTGGATTCCGAACACCTCAACACCGTCGATCTCATTTGCCGCAGCAGCAACATCATCCTGAGTTGACAGGGGATTGCATCCCGTAAGCCTTACCTCAGCTCCTCCTGCCGCAAGCGTCTCTGCAAGACATGCTGTCTTTGCCTCAAGGTGAATGGACATGGCGATCCTATATCCCTCAAGAGGTCTGGTCTCCTCCATCTCCGCACGTATTCCCGCAAGCACGGGCATGTACGAGCGTACAAAATCCATTTTATCTCTTCCCGACGGCGCCAGCGCCTTCGACTTAATATGTGCCATAGTTTTACTCCTTATATATTTTTATTATTGGCGAGGGAACTTTTTTCGAGAAAAAAGCTTCCCCCGCACCCCCTCAAAAAAGCTTTAAACTAATATACGAACAGAGCGAGTGCAAACCATTCGTTGTGGGAGGAGCAAGCATCGCTTCGCTTGGAAACCTAAAGGTTTCCCCTCCCCTACCGATTTCGGTTTGATTTATCCTGCCTTTTATTTGAAAGTTTTTGAAGGGGAGGTCCGGAGGGGGGAACTTTTCTCAAAAAGTTCTCCCTCCGGTAAAAAATCACTGAATACAATACGCTGCTGCGCACATGATGCCAAAACGGCCTGATTCGTAGGTAAGACCGCCCTGCATAAATGCGGTATAGGGATCACGCATGGGGCCGTC
>JAZUBE010000227.1:0-3321 GCA_045638325.1 Eubacteriales bacterium | reverse complement strand
TGGCTATTATCGGTTCTTTATTATGATATATATTTGCAGGTAGGATAGATACGGGTGAGTGACGAGCATACCTCCCGAAACAATATTTATCTTTCGTTTTTTCTTCAATCCCTTGATTTACCGTATAATTTGTGTTATAATATACTTCATGTAATTATGCGCACTAAAAATCTGAAAGGAGGTACGGCTTTGAGTATCGTATATGCAGTTCTGGCAGTTTTGGCATTAGCGCTTCTTGTGGGTCATTCTTTGCTCGCAGGTAAAAAAGAGCCGTGGCTCCTTCTTCTTTATATTTGTATTACCATTGTCAATGTGGGATATTTCCTTCTTTCAATTTCAAAAAACGTGACGTTTGCGATCGTTGCAAACGATATAGTATACTTCGGAAGCGTATTTCTTTCGATGTGCATGTTCCTTACTATTGCAGGACTTTGTGGATTCAAGACCGGCAGAAAGGTCATCTACCTTTTAACGATTCTCGGTGTTGCTATGTTTGCCATTATTGCCACGGCGGGAATTCTTCCGTGGTACTACAAAGAGGTGTCTCTTGCATACGTTGACGGAGCCGCAAAGCTTGAAAAGGTCTACGGTGTGCTTCATCCCGTGTATCTCGTCTATCTGGTTTCCTATTTTGCCGCTATGATAGTGTGCATTATAAGATCCATTCGCAAAAAGATGATCGCATCCCAAAGACACGCAACCATTCTTGCCTGTATCGTATTCGGAAATATCGCGGTGTGGTTCATTGAGAAATTCATTACATGGAATTTTGAGTTTCTTGCGGTGTCGTATCTGTTTAGCGAGGTGATTCTTCTCGGAATATACTGGATGGTGCAGGATTATCAGGAAAAAGTACAGGGTGCGCCCCGTACCGCTCCTGTTGATATCGAAATGATGTCTGTTGAGGAAAAACTTCTTCGTGTACTCGCATTCTTGCCGGAGGGTCAGATGCTTACAACAAGAGAGCACGAGATCCTTGAGCTTGTTCTTCAGAACAAGAAGCGAAAAGAGATCGCAGATGAGCTGAGCCTTTCGGAAAACACCATCAAAACCTATACGAGAACTCTTTACGGTAAGCTCGGTGTCAGTTCCCGCGAGGAGCTTTATGCACTGCTTCTAAAGTAAAATCAAATATCGCATAATAGGACGTCAGAATTTATCTGCCGTCCTTTTTTGTGCCTGATTTTCGTTTTCACCCCTTTTTCACCCCTGTTTTGGCGGTTTTCACCCTTGCGGGAGGTACAAAATTACTATAATTTAATATATATTATAAATATATAATAGGGCATAGTATACCCTAAACGGTCGTGATCTCGAAAGGAGAATGAAAATGAAGAGAAGATTTTTAAGTGTGCTTATGTGTCTTGTAATGCTTGTGGGAGTAATCTCCGCAGGTGTTGTAAACACATCCGCTGCGAGAACCAAAATCAACAAGGTCGACATATTTGTTGACACACCATATGCAGGTCGCCTGATGGATTTCGAGGCAAAGCTCGGTGATGATGCAGAAGAGCAGGGCTACGGCTATTATCGATACCGTGAAGCCGCTGACGGTACAATGCTTGCTGTTCAATGGGTGGACGAGACCGATGGTGTATATAAGAAGCCCGGTTCCCGCTTCATAAAGGGACACAGCTACAGAGTGGAGGTGGGAATCTACGCAAGAGACGGTTACTATTTCGATTACAGCAGGCCTGTTTCAGGTTCCGTATCCGCCTTGTGGTATATGAATCACCTTTCAGTTAATGGTGACAACGAGAATGCGAACCTTAAAGAAATTATCAAAGGTATTGGTGCAAATGATCACTCAAAATACTTGGCAGTAGTTTACGATTTCGGCGTGTGCACCGATGCTCCCGCAGACAAAGTGATCGACCGGGCAATGGTCTACCATCTGGAGACACCCTTTGCGGGGAATCATCCCGACTTTGAAGTAACCGTTGATCCCGGTGAGGGTCGCAGTGGTCTCAGCCTCAACCCGAATCCCGCATATGCGGTAAACTGGTACGCGGTAGTTGGAGATTACAGCATACTCCTTTCCTCCGATGATGTGTTTACTGTTGGAACTACCTACAGAGTTGACGTTTCTCTCATGGCGGACTTGGGATATCGCTTCAAGTATGACAATCCCGAAACTCCAAATATGACGTGGATTGACATAGAGGGGCATCGGGCAACGGCAACCAATTCCTTTAATTACATTCGAGACATTCCCGAGCGTGAGCTGATGATCAGCTATACCTTTGCACCTTGTCCGGGTGATACCGTGTCACGTATCGAGATTACCGGAGTGGCAGAGCCTGTGGCAGGTGAGACACCTTCATATTCTGCGGTAATGCTTTCGGGAGGCTGCGAGTTCTCCGACTATGAGGATTCAAAGAATAAAAACGGCGCTTGCTGGTACGATTACACTGCAGGCGATTTTCTCCGTACCACCGATACCTTTATCGCAGGACACGAGTATTCTATCACCTTTGAGATCCACGCAAACGAGGGATACAGATTTGATACGGGATACGTAGAAGCCCTTGTGAACGGTAATGAGGCTGAGGTGAATTATTATTCCGAGGGCGACAATATCCACTACGTTGAGTACAGATTTGCACCTTGCTTTGGTGGTGAGACTATCACCTCCGTGTACGTGAATGACATTGTACCTCCCGTGCCGGGTGAGAGCCCGAAGTATGAAGTAACCGCAGTCGGTGACGGTTACGAAGTGTCAAACATAATATGGGTTGACATGACAAAAGAATCATTTGTAGAGCCTTCCGATGTTTTTGAGGACGGAGGCGTGTACCGTGTGTATATACCGGTTGCAATTACCGATTCTGCAAAGTACAGATTCTCATCACAGATAAACGTATATGTGAACGATGACGAAGCGAACATTGATATTCTCGGAGACGAATACGCTATCTTCTGGTACGAATTTCCGATTTGCAGTTCATCCACCCCCGGTGACGTGAACCGAGACACAAGGATAAACCTTGCAGACGTATCCCTCATGCTCAAGTATATCGCAAAATGGGATGTTGAGATGGATCTTGACGCAGCCGACGTAACGGGTGAGGGCAAGATCAACCTCGGCGACGTGTCACTCATGCTGAAATATATCGCCAAGTGGGACGTTGTGCTGAAATAAGGAGTGATTACCAAAATGAAACAGAGAATCAGGAGATATATAGGGCTTATTCTCGCACTTGTAATGTGTGCGGGAATGAGCTTGATGGTATCCGGTATAGAGGACATTTCTTCTGTGGATATTTACGGAGTAGTCCCTCCCGTAGCAGGAGAGACACCGAATACTCAGGCGAATGTGGG
>JAZUBE010000226.1:0-2208 GCA_045638325.1 Eubacteriales bacterium | reverse complement strand
CATGTCGGCTCAGTACTGAGGTACTTTCGCCTGGCTTAGAACACCAACGTGCATAGTAGGTAGCACCGGCGGGCATATATCGGCATAACTTCAATCGATATTTAAAGCAATCCCACGACCATGTCGGCTCAGTACTGAGGTACTTTCGCCTGGTTGATAGCGATATTAATTTATCTTCCGTACTGTATTATAACATTTATTTGCTCAAAATTCAATAATAAAATACCTTAATTAAAAAATCACACCTCGTATGAGGTGTGATCAAACTTATCAATGATTATCGTAATATTCCTTGAGACGCTCGATAAAGGTATCCCTTTCATCATCAGAAAATCCTCTGAAAAATACCTGATCGATATCTCCGTGGTTGAAAAGGTACTGAGAGCCCTCGCCCATATTTCCCTCGGGATACATTACACCAATATAATCGTAATCCTTATCGGTATTAGCGTCTGTCTGTCCTACTCCGTAGATCATCAGTCTTTTTGTAGCATTCTTCAGAAGCACAACACTTCCGATAGGAAGAAGTTCCTTAAAATCCATTTTACATCACCTTTCTGTTATTATCCGCTTATGCAAATACTCTGTTCCACCAGCCGCTGACTTTTTCACCGATAGTTCTTACGGCATCACCTACTGCTTCCACGGTATTTTCAACCGCCTCACCGATTGCCTCTCCTGCTGCCTCTATGGTATCAAGAACAGCATCGGATACTGTCTCGGTAAAATCTTTACCGAAAGCCCATTCACACACTCCATCAAGTGCCCATTTTGCAACAACCGCACCTGCGGCAACAAGTATTACAGGAGCTCCCGTAGCTAAACCGATAAGAAGCGGAGCACCCCAATCATAGAAAATATCAACTGCTGTTTCTCCTAAAGACTCGGCAAATGCTCTGCCGTTGGAGTTATTCTCTCCCTCTCTGTCACCGCTGAAATTGTCGTGTATGTTTATGATTCCTGTAAGAATATGGCCTGCCCATTTTGCAAATGCTTTTGTGTTGTGTGCAACACCCTTGCCTTTGCCAAAGAGATAGTCATCCCACTTTTCGGGCTGCCATTCATCGAATCCGAAAATCTTTTTCCAGTCAAATGAAGAATCTGTACAAATATCTGCAACGCCCTCGACAATTTTTGCCGCGCTCTTTCCTGTAGCAAATGACACACCACCGGTAATAAGCGAACCAATAAGGGACATAGTTGCACCGAAAGGACCGCCACACTCAATGAGGCTCCATATAAGATCCCACGTATCATCAGATATACCTTTATTATCTGATGGAACTCCGGAACTTGATGATGTATTGCTCCATCCGGCACCGGCTCCGTTTGTTGCGGTTGCCGCACCGATGTTTACACCTCTCGAAAGCTCTTTACAGCTGTTTTCCATACTGCGGTACTCATCACATATATCTCCGAGAGCATTCCGCATTTTACTGACAGATTCCTTGTTCTTCTGAAGTCTTTCACAGACCTCACGTATCTGAGACGAAGCACCGCTTGACCTCAGCACTCGTTCACTCATTGCACTTCTCTGGGCAAGTACGGTATTTCTCACACTTACGATAATATTTTCACATCTGTTCAAATAATCTCTGCATGTTTGAAAATAATTAAGATCTACAACCAAATCCATATTATTCACCTGCTTATAACTTAAAAACACCTGATATGTATATTTTATTTCAACTCAATATTCCATTTTGCAATATACTTTAACACAATAGATGCATCAGTAAGACTAACCTTACCATCATCATTAACATCTGCTGCATCCAGATCAATTTCCACATCCCACTTTGCAATGTGCTTCAGAAGAAGTGAAACATCAGTAAGATTGATCTTGCCATTAGCATCTACATCTCCCGGAACAGAATTTTTATATAAGCTGTCCCACTCACATATAAATCCGAAATTTTTAAGAGAATAAAAGGGTCCCGCATAAGATGCACCGTCATTTTTAGCATCGTTCCAAGAGCCTTTGTTTTTTGTTCCGGTATAACCTTCGTATTTTTTTGAATACAAATGAACATAGAGCTCCGATTTACTCTGATCATCATTCGGTTCGGATTCTGCCCAGTTGGTATATTCAACCGTTTCCTCTGTTACCCATTTCCATTCAGAACCAACACTCTCGCGATACAGTCCCATCCAATAACAGTTACGAGGTTTTTCTCCAATAATGCTACACACATAATCCATCTCATC
>JAZUBE010000225.1:0-4059 GCA_045638325.1 Eubacteriales bacterium | reverse complement strand
ACCGTTTGCCTCAATATTGATTATCTCCATGCCGGGAAATTCCTCAAAGCATCTTCGGGTAAAGGCCAGTTCGTGGTGATCGTAAAATATTATTTTTGCGATCTTTCCGGGAGATATTTCTTTTTCGATAGTATTTGTTTTGAACTTAGTGAGATGTTCTTCAGCGAAAACATTACAGATACTTATTATGCTGCTATCATTGTTGTCTGTGATTTTTATTCCGAACATACTTGCATTTGATATATAAGTACACTCACAATCGTTTTCGTTGAAAATCTTAACTGTCATAGTCAACTACCTCAATCTGAACCTTTACGCCTTCTGCGTCAACATCCACAAGAGTTCCTGTAACTCCGTTTTCTATAAGTCCATTGAGCAAATCAAATTCTTCCTCGCTGACATATTTATTCAAGATGGAATTTTTAGCCGATGAAATAAGTTTAACGGGTATTCGTGCAGTAGTTTTAGAGTTGGCATATGGCTCGCTGACATGAATAACGATTATTCTTCGTTCCACATCTTCAGGAGTACTGCTTTGTACTTCGGGCATACACTTTTTTCCGTTTATAATATTATCAGCAGATACACCGAGTACATCAGCCAGCCTTCCGAGAGATTCGATATCAGGATATGATTGATCGCATTCCCATTTACTTACAGCTTGCGGGGTTACATTCATTTTTTCGGAAAGCTGTTCCTGTGTCAGTCCGGCGTTTTTGCGAAATTCGGAAATGTTTTCACCGATGGTATTCATAGGTAAAACCTCCAAAATTATTTCGACCATGAGCTCTCTGTCGTTGTTATAATTGTACCACAAAATATGCGGTTGTAAAAGCGACTGGCGGTTGTATTTGTGAATTTTTACTCAACAGTCTGTTGATATTACAAAAGCAACCGCGATCTAAGCCTTCTCCAGCGGAGAAGGGGGACCGCTTGCGGTGGATGAGGAGAATAGATTACAGCAAACTTTATTTTTTAAATCATCTACATCAATTTCAATATGTTTGAGTATATCCTTACATACTTTTTGAAAATTATTGTTTATGTCAGTATTACTGTATCTTAATACAGTAATACCTAAACGGTTAAAATCACAGTCTCTTGCGGCATCAGCAACTTTGTTTTCATCAATCTTGTGTTGTATACCGTCAATTTCTATTACGATTCGTTTGCTTGCGATGAAGAAATCCACGATATAGTTACCGATATTTTTCTGCCTATTGACAGTAACAGGTAATTTTTTGAGGAAATCATACCAAAGGTGTTTTTCTTCTTTGGTCATGTTTTTTCTAAGTTCTTGTGCTAATGGGATGTAATCCTTATTGTACTTGTAAATCATAGTTTATCGAAAAATGACCTCCTCATCCACCGCAAGCGGTCCCCCTTCCCCGCTGGGGAAGGCAACACGTTAAGGTCGTGTGACTTACTTCACCTTTTCACCGACCTTAGCCGAAGTTTGCCCGTCGGCGCTTGCCGACAGAGATTCGCGAGCTACGGCGATCATCAGCTTGATACGGTTTTCCTGGTTAACTCTTGTTGCACCGGGATCATAGTCAATGGGAACAATGTTTGACTCAGGGTATTTCTCGCGGATGCGGCGGCTCATACCCTTACCATTGATATGATTAGGCAGACATCCGAAAGGCTGTGTGCAGATGATGTTGGTGTAGCCGTTACGGATAAGCTCAGTGATCTCTGCAGTAAGTACCCATCCTTCACCCATCTTGCATCCGCAGGAGATTATCTCCTCACCGCCTTCTTTAAGCTCAGCAAACTGCTCAGGAGGAACGAATCTGCCATGAGCACGGACTGTCTTTATAATAAAATTATTCAGATAACACAGATATTTAAGTACAAGTTTGTAGATAAACGCCGATTTTGCCTTTCCGCCATAAAGTGTGTGATCTTCGATAGAGTTGAAGATACAGTACTGACAGAAACTCATAAGTCCCGGAAGCATAACTTCGCAGTCCTGACTGTGAAGAAATTCCTCAAGGCCGTTATTGGCAAGTGCCGAATATTTAACATATATCTCACCGACGATTCCGACTTTAACTTTAGGAACGACAGTCATGGGAATACGTCCGAAATCATCGCACATTCTGCGGAGAGTCTTTTTTATTTCTCCGTGAGTGTGTCCCTTGCCTGCGTAGAACTTTTCGGAGATCTCGTCAATATACTTTTGACAAAGCTCATTTGCATCACCCTCGTGATCTTCATAAGGAAGTACCTGATTACGCAGGAGCATCAGCATATCACCGTACACGACGGACGCAAGAAGTCTTCGGATAAAGTGATAATTGAATGTGAAGCCTGTATTCTGCTTTTCAAGTCCCGATACATTGAAGGAGATAACGGGTATATCCTCAAATCCGGCAGCAACGAGAGCTTTTCTAAGAAGAAATATGTAATTTGATGCACGGCATCCGCCGCCTGTCTGTGAGATCATGAGAGCAGTTTTTGACAGATCGTATTTACCGCTTTGGAGTGCGGCGATCATCTGTCCGATAACGAGCAGAGCAGGGTAGCAGGTGTCGTTGTGTACGTATTTCAGTCCGGTCTCGATTACGTGTGAACTGACGGTCGCATCATTGTCAGAGAGAAGAACGACGTTGAGTCCCTCTTTTATCATTGCGGCACGAAGCATCTGAAAGTGGATAGGTGCCATATCGGGTACAAGGACGGTATAGTCCTTTTTCATTTCTTTGGTAAAGGGTATCTTTTTGATTTCCAAGGTGGCACCTCCTTTCAGGCATCGTCGCCCTCAAGGGCAACAAAGAGACTGCGAAGTCTTATCTTGACAGCGCCGAGATTTGTGATCTCGTCAATCTTGATCTGAGTGTATATCTTTCCGCCATCCTCAAGTATCTCTCTTGTTTCATCGGTAGTTACGGCATCAACTCCGCAACCGAAGGAAACAAGCTGTACAAGATTCATGTCGGGATTTTGTGTAACATATTTTGCGGCACTGTAGAGACGTGCATGGTATGTCCACTGATTGAGTACGTTTGTTTTGACCTTTCCGACGATTCCCGATACACTGTCCTCGGACAGAACAGCCGCCCCAAGCGAGCAGATAAGTCTGTCGATTCCGTGATTCGTCTCGGGATCGATGTGATACGGACGTCCTGCGAGTACGATTATAGGATAACCTTCGGCTCTTGCATCGTCAAGCATCTTAAGTCCGGTCTTTCGAACACGATCCATGTAGTTCTCATATTCGGCGTATGCCGATTTTGCTGCTGACGTAACTTCTTTTTTAGATATACCGTCAAAATATTTTCCGAGGATCTCGGTCATCTTCACCGGGAAGTTTTTCTTCATGTGGGGGCCCACATAATCATAGATGAACTTCGTGTTTTTAAGCGCACGGATATTTCCTGAGAGCACCTCGGGATAATATGCCACAACGGGACAATTGTAATGGTTGTCACCTTCACCCTCGTCGAAATTGTAGCTCATGCAGGGGGAGAATATTGCATCGGGTTCTTCCTTCAGCAGATATTCAATATGACCGTGCATCAGCTTTGCAGGGAAGCAAACAGTATCGGAGGGGATAGTAAGCTGTCCTGCAAGATACAATTTTCTTGTGGAGAAGGGTGAATGGAACACTTCAAATCCAAGCTCGGTGAAGAAAGTGTACCAGAAAGGATACAATTCGTACATACCGAGTCCCATGGGAATACCGAGTCTTCCGCGTGTACCTGATTTGGGCTTGTACTCCTCAAGCATTTCACGCTTGCGCTCAAACATATTGTATTTTGATGCTCCACCGCCTGACTTGCCCGTAATGGGACGCTCACATCGGTTTCCGCTTATGTATTTACGTCCGCCCTCAAATGAGTTTATCGTGAGTCTGCAGTTGTTCTGACATCCCTTACATACAGACGGGGATGCAGTATGTGTGAACGATGCGAGTTTTTCGGCATTTGCCGTTGTGCTCTCTCCCTTTGCTTTTTTCATTGCGTAAAGAGCCGCACCGTACGCACCCATAAGTCCCGAAATGTTGGGACGGATTACGTCTCTGCCTGTTTCAAGAAGTCGGATCGTAGCCATGTC
>JAZUBE010000224.1:0-4315 GCA_045638325.1 Eubacteriales bacterium | reverse complement strand
TCCGTCACCGTTGCCGATATCGAAGTTGTACTTGGAGATATTACCGCCGAATGTACGGTAGTAGAGCACACCGTCAACATCGTTGAAGAACTGCTGCCATGAGAGAAGTCTGTTGATAACACCCTGATAGCAGGTGAAGTAGTTTGCGTAAGGAACCTCGGGAGAAACGCATACGTACCACCAGATCTCCTCGCCCTTTTCTCTGAATGCCTTCGCTCTGTCAGCGTACTCGCCGTACTTGTTGTACTGACGTCTGGGAGTCCAGAAACCTTTCTCCTTCTGGAGATGGTATGCATTGGACTGAGGACACCATACGTTGATGTAAGGATCGATGAAGTCAACGGCATCGATACAATCCGCCTGAGCCTGAGTATCCGCATAACTGTTGTTGGATGCGAGAGGAGTCATGTTACGGATGTTTGTTGTACCGAGAAGCTCGGTTACACGCTCATAACACTGACGAACAAAGTGGAGACCACCCTCGTAAGGCTCATCGGTGTAGTAGAACAGACCCTTCTTTGCCCACTCGGGATTGCCCATTACCTTTTCATAGTTAGCAATGGTCTGCGCATCGGTTCTGTCCATGATTCCGCCGTACATATTGTGACCATACCACTGTCCACCACCTGCGATAACGAAAGCGGTAACACGGGGGTCGTTCATGTATGCATCTGCTCTCTCATCTGTGATATCATAAGGGAGGCAGTAATCGGAAAGGTTATTCTCAAGGAGGAACTCGTAGTTAGCAACAGACTGATTTCCTGCAAAGAGTGATGCGGAATAGGGAGCATCGGGAAGTGTGAAATCCCAAACCTGTGCGTATACAGTCGCCTTCTTTACTTCCTTGCCCTCTGCATCCTTGAATGTAAGGGTGGACTTGTACATACCGGCAGGAGTATCCTTGCCTGACTGAACGGTGATAACAAACATCTGGTTCTGGTTTGCCTTCAGCTCGAAGGTGTCAGCCATTTCGAGAACCACCTCAGGCATATCATCGGTATATGTACGCTGAGGATTATTGTACATACCATTGTTACCGTCAAGAAGCTCGGTAAATATTGCAAGATTGGGGTGGTAAATAACCCACTCAAGCTTTCCTTCAAGAGTAGCATCGCCGAATTCGGATACGAAAGGAGCGAGCTCTGCAGTCATTCCCTCACGATCGGTATCAGACCAAAGAAGTGCGGAACATGAATCATACTCATTACGCGCAAGCTTGATCTTATAAGCATGCTCGCCTGTGTGTGAAAGCTGCTTTGCACCAACCTTGTTCATAATGGAGGTGAATGAAAGTTTGAGAGTAGAATCTTCATTCTCAGCAGTAAGTGCCTTATTCTCAAATACCATTCTCACGTTACCGAGAGAGATATCTGACCACTTTGCAAGCTTCTGAAGAAGCTTTGCAACGTCGGAGAGGTTCACCTTATCATTACGGTCAACGTCAGCCGCAGTGTCGGAAATGTCAACAGTCCACTTTGCAATAGACTGAAGCATTCTTGTAGCATCGGTAAGTGTGATCTTACCATCCTTTGATGCGTCGCCCCAGATGATAGCCTTTGCAGATTCACCACCTGCAGAAACAACGTCATCGGCAAATACGAGAGCATCGTCAGCCTTGCCTGCAACATCTACTGTGCCTGCAAAATTTGATTTCAGCTCACCAACGGTGAGTGTTCCGTCGATCATGTCGACGATTCCGTTTTCAACTTTCAGACGAGAACCCTCTGCAAGAGCAAATCCTGCAGCATCATCTGCAAAAACAGATACAGCACTTGACAGAAGCATCGCCGCTGTCAGCGCAAGTGTAAGAAGTTTTTTCATGATTTTTCATCCTTTTTACGATTTGGGCACACTGCCCTTTATATCATTATATCAAAAAAATCAAACTATTGCAATAAATATTTGAAAGTTTTTGAAAGGATAATACGAGAGGGAAACTTTTTAAAGTCTCCCTCTCATATATTCATTTATATATCACTTTTCCTGTGCATCGAGGATCATATTTGCGATCTCGTCACGACAAGCGTCAAGCACTTTATAATCCTCGGTATACTGGAGGATTCCGTCAGAAACCTTAGACACGATCTTCATTACATTCTCACGTCCCACAAGTTCCTCTGCTATCTTCATGTAATCGAAATCGTCAAATCCGTCACGGATCTGGATAAGTCTCCATGATGACTGAGGACCTGTTCTGCCCCAATACTCACCGGGGAACAGAAGAGTTCCGTCACCGTTACCGATATTAAACTGGTACTTGGAGATTCCATCCCAGCCCTCTGCGGTCGAATAGTAGAGCACACCGTCAACATTGTTGAAGAACTGCTGCCATGAGAGAAGTCTTACAACAACACCCTGATAGCAGTTGAAATAGTTGGCATAAGGCGCCTCGGGAGCACAGCATACGTACCACCAGATAGTATCGCCTCTCTCACGGAATTTCTGTGCTCTCTCCGGATACTCACCATGAAGCTTCTGTACGTATCTGGGAGACCACTTACCCTTCTCTGCTGCTCTGTGATATGCATCGGAGGTAGGACACCACACGTTGATATAATCCTTTGCAAACTCGATAGAATCGATACCCTTGCCCTGATATTCGGAGTTAGGGTAAGACTGACCGATAGGAGTCATGTTACGTATGTTTGTTGTTCCGAGAAGCTCGGTCACATAGTTATATGCGTCTCTGATCTTAAAGAGACCCTCGCCATATGGCTCATCGGTGTAGTAGAATATACCCTTGTTGAACCACTCAGTCTTGGATGCAACCTTATTGTAGTTTGCAATAGTATCCTCAGGAGTTTCGTTCATGATACCGCCGTACATATCCTGACCATACTCACCGTTAGGACCTGCAGCACCGCCTGCTATTACGAATGCAGTAACGCGGGGATCATCCATATATGCGTCAGCCCTGTCATCGGTAATCTCATAAGGAAGCACATAGCTTGAGAGATTGTGGTCAAGCATGAACTCAAAATAATCAAGATATGATCCCGCGGTCTTATTGTATCTGGCCGTTGCAAAAAGAGATGCGCTGTAAGGTGCATCGGGAACTGTAAAGTCCCATACACTTGTATACACGTTTGCACTTCTGAGGATCTTACCCTCTGCATCTTTAATGGTAAGGGTAGCCTTGTACATTCCCGCAGGAGTATCCTTAGTGGTAGTAGCTGTTATAACCATGTGCTGAAGAGTGTTTGCCTTCAGCTCAAAGGAATCCGCCATATCGAGAACTACCTCAGGCATATCATCGGTGTATGTACGCTGAGGAGTAATGATAGCGTTATTCTCAACGATCTCGGTAAACACCGACACATCATCATCATACATCACCCATTTAAGCTCGGACTCGATGGTAGCATCACCGAATTCGGATACAAAAGGAGTGAGCTCTGCAGTAAGTCCCGCTTTATCCTCAGCAGAAACCATAAGCGCCTGACATGACTCAGACTCGTTTTTCGCAAGCTTGATCTTGTATGCGTGCTCACCTGTGTGATCTGTCTGCTTTACGCCAAGCTTGTGCATCATTGATGTGAAGAACAGCTTCAGAGCAGGATCGTCTGTCTCTCCAACAACAGCCTTATTTTCAAATATCATGCGGACATTACCAAGGGAGATATCGCTCCACTTCGCAAGCTTCTGCATGAGCTTTGAAACGTCTGTGAGGTTCACCTTATCGTTGCGGTCAACATCTGCTGCGGTAGCAGAGATATCAACTGTCCACTTTGCGATGGACTGAAGCATTCTTGTAGCATCGGTAAGGGTGATCTTACCGTCCTTGGATGCGTCACCCCAGATGATAGCCTTTGCACTCTCGCTGCCTGCGGTTACAACATCATCGGCAAATACGAGAGCATCATCAGCTTTTCCTGCAACATCAACTGCGCCTGCAAACTCTGCTTTAAGCTCACCAACGGTGAGAGTTCCGTCGATCATATCGACGATACCGTTTTCAACCTTCAGATGAGAACCCTCTGCAAGCGAGAGTCCTGCAGCATCATCTGCAAAAACAGATACAGCACCTGACAAAAGCATCGCTGCTGTCAGCGCAAGTGTAAGAAGTTTTTTCATGATTTTTCATCCTTTACATTTTGAGCATATGCTCTTTATATCATTATACCAAATGTTATCCTTTATCGCAATATCTTTACAAAATATTACATATAATTACTTACCAAGCTCATCCGAACGTTTCTTTGCCGCATCATACGCCGATTTTACGGATCCATCGAAATCCGTCTCGTCCATTGAGCAAAGCGCCGCATAAGTAGTGCCGCCCTTTGAAGTTATCCTTGCACGAAGCTCTGCGGGG
>JAZUBE010000223.1:0-7847 GCA_045638325.1 Eubacteriales bacterium | reverse complement strand
GCTGACAGCATGAAAATGATTGCTGTTACAGGTACAAACGGTAAAACTTCTGTCACTTTTATGATACGTGATATCCTGAGAACTGCTGGATACAGGTGCGGACTTATAGGCACCGTCAGGTGTATGATCGGGGATGACGTAATAGATATCGGCGGCGGTTCTGAGATAACTGATGCTGCGGCGATGACTACGCCCGATCCTGCATTCCTGTATAAAATGCTTGCGGATATGAAAGCAAGGGGCGTCACTCATGTAATAATGGAGGCATCTTCGCATTCGCTTTCACAGCATAAGCTTGATCCGATATCGGCAGATATTGCCGTTTTTACGGGGCTATCATCCGAGCATCTTGATTATCATCTGACTATGGATAATTATCTTTCGGCAAAATCAGTGCTGTTTCGTAGTGCGAAAAGATGTATAATAAACGGAGATGATCCATACGGTATGAAGTTGTGTGAAACAGTATGCTGTGATCAAATAAAGGCATTTGCCGAATATCCTGGCTGTGCGCACGATAGCGTGTGGTGTGAAAATATCATATACGGTTCGGGTGAGGTGGAGTATATGCTGTGCCGCGGTGCTGAGCGTATACCCGTAAAATGTGCGATGCCCGGCAGATTTGGACTATATAATTCGCTTCTTGCTGTAACTGCGGCACTGGAATGTGGTGTGACAGCAGAAGTTGTAAGTCGTGCTATGAAGCAGTTTTCGGGTGTGCCCGGACGAATGGAGACTGTGGCAAGACTCGGATGTATGAGAGTTATAAGAGATTTTGCCCATACTCCCGATGCTCTCAGAGGAGTTCTTGAGATAACAGCAGAGGATTCGGACGGTGATGTCTGGCTCGTATTCGGATGCGGAGGTGACAGAGATCCCTCAAAGCGTCCCGTAATGGGAAAGATAGCATCCGATATGGCGGATTATACCGTTATCACTTCTGACAATTGCCGGAGTGAGAAAAGAGAAGCCATAATTGAAGATATAATGCGTGGATTTGATACGTCAAAGCCTCATTCGGTGATCCCTGACAGGCGTGATGCAATAAGGTTTGCCATAATGAATGCACATGACGGTGATACGGTGCTTCTGTGCGGTAAAGGGCACGAAAATTACGAGATAACCGGAAGTGAAATGCATCCTTTTGATGAGGTGGAAGCAGCAATTTCAGCGGTTGAGGAAAAACAGCTCCGTATGAAACGGAGAAATTGATGAAAGGGAAGCCTTCGGGCTGAAGAACTTGAAATGAGCATTGAACTTAAACTGACTGCCTTCAGTGCGGAGGAGATAGCGGAGCATACTTCGGGACGAGTTGAAGTGTATGGTGCAGGTGCATCCGTCCCTGTTACAGCAGTGGGACATGATTCAAGAGATGTACACCGTGGAATGCTTTTCTGTGCCATTGTCGGTGAACGCTTTGACGGAAACGATTTTATCGGTGATGTGCTTGCAGGCGGATGTGATACCGTTCTTTGCAGCCGTGTTCCGGAGAATGTAAAAACCGGATACGATTTCACTGCAATAGTAGTTGAAGATACCGTTACAGCGCTCGGTGCTCTTGCATCCTATTACAGATCACTTTCATCTGCAAAGGTGATAGCCGTTACGGGAAGTGTTGGAAAGACTACAACAAAGGAGTTTATATATTCCGTTGCATCGGCTGAATTCTGTACACACAAGACCAAAGGAAATTACAACAACGAGATAGGTCTTCCTCTTACACTTTTTGAGCTTGCTCCCGAGGATCGTGTGTCGGTCATCGAGATGGGTATGTCGGATCTCGGTGAGATCGAGCGGATGAGTTTTATAGCAAAGCCCGATATTGCTGTAATTACAAACATCGGTACATCGCATCTTGCAAATCTCGGAAGCCGTGAAAATATTTGCAGAGCAAAGCTTGAGATCATGGCAGGTCTTGCAGAGGATGGATGTATAATAATGAATGCAGATGAGCCACTTCTCTTTGAGAAGAAGGAGGACATCGGCGACAGGGCAGAGTATTTCAGTATTCACAACCGTTATGCTGAATACAGAGCGGTTAATATACGTACGGGTGACTCTATAATATACGATCTTATACTCGGTGATAAGGCTATCACCAATGTGGAAGTTCCTACCCTCGGACGTCACAATGTGTACAATTCTCTTGTGGCGTATTCAGTAGGCGCAAAGCTCGGTATGTCAGATGAGAAGATAAGGCTCGGACTCGCCTCCTTTGAGGGCGCCGAAAAGAGACAGAATATATACGGTGTCGGAGAGATAACCGTTATTGATGACTGCTATAACGCAAGTCCGGAATCTATGAAGGCTGCTATAGATGTGCTTGTTTCACTTGCAGCAAAGGAAGACGGAGTGCCTGCCGCACTTCTGGGCGATATGCTTGAGCTCGGTGAATACAGTCGTCTGATGCACGATCAGCTTGGACGTTATGCAGCACAGGAAAAAGTGCAGAAACTTTTCTGCTTCGGAGAGATGGCAGATGTTATTGCCGAGGCGGCGATTACCCACGGTATTCGCGCAGAGAATGTATTCGTGTGTGCTGACAGGGATAATCCTGAGCTGATGGCTGACATGATCTATAGATCCATTGAAGCGGGAGACGTTCTTCTTGTGAAGGCAAGCCGCGGAGTCAGAGCCGAGAGAGTTCTTGAAAATCTTAAGAGAAAGCTGACCAAAAAGAAAAAATAATTTCTGATATTGTAATATGACAGCATAAAGCGGAGGACACCATGACTGATGCAGTAATTTTATTTTCACTTACAGCGGTACTTACATTTCTTATAACGGTGCTCACTTCAAGAAAACTTATACCGTTTCTTAAAAGCAAAAAGATGGGGCAGCACATCCTTGAGATAGGTCCTCGCTGGCATAAAAACAAAGAGGGAACTCCTACAATGGGAGGTGTGGCATTTATTGCCGCAAGCATTATATGCGGTACAGCGTGTGCCGTTTTTCTCGGAACAAGATACGGCGCTTCCTCAGCCGCAGGATTTGTTGCAACTCTTGCATATGCACTTGTGTGTGGACTTATCGGAGTTGCAGATGATCTGCAAAAGTTTACGAAAAAAGAGAATGAAGGACTTACAGCGGCTCAGAAGTACCTCCTTCAGCTCGTGGCATCAGGTGCATATCTTTTCGCACTTGTGCGTGCGGGAATAGTTACAACAGAGCTTGCAGTACCCTTTACCGATATTACCGTAGATCTCGGAAT
Source organism: Eubacteriales bacterium (assembly GCA_045638325.1). Taxonomy (GTDB): domain Bacteria; phylum Bacillota; class Clostridia; order Oscillospirales; family CAG-272; genus UMGS1312. The sequence goes on along the minus strand of JAZUBE010000223.1, from coordinate 4,636 downwards.
ATTCTACTACATAGTGGCTATCCTTCTTCTTACGGGTATCAATAACAGTGTAAATCTCACAGACGGTATAGACGGCCTTGCATCCGGTGTGACATTCGTTGTAGGAGCATTTTTCGCTCTTGTGGCACTTCTCGGTGCGGCTTCACCCTCACCTGAGCTTGCATCTGTAGCTGCTCTTCTTATCGGAAGTACACTTGGATTCCTTGTTTATAATTTTTACCCCGCAAGAGTATTTATGGGAGATACGGGATCGCTTTTCCTCGGCGGACTTGTGGTCGGTGCCGCATTCCTTTGCGGATCACCTCTCATAATCGTACTTTGCGGAATAATCTACATTATTGAGAGTGCATCTGTTATTCTCCAGGTGGGATATTTCAAGCTTACTCATGGTAAGAGATTGTTTCTTATGAGTCCTATACATCATCATTTTGAGAAGAAAGGCTGGAGCGAGATAAAGATCGTTTCGGTTTTCAGTATAGTAACTGCACTTTTCTGCGCACTTGCATGGTTCGCACTTTGATCTGAATCGTTACATGAAGGGAGGCGGATATATTGAACGGAAACAATAACAGACCGACGTCTGACCGTCGCAGACCTGATGGTAAAAATCCGTCCGCTAAAGATAATAAGATCCGTCATACCTCAGGTGTATTGGTTACGGGCAGAGGTGTCCGTCGTGTGGAGAACCTTCCCACGGAGAGACAGGCAGAGAAAAATCTCCGTAAACGTCGCGAGGACGAAGAATGGAACCGCGGGATAGTACGAATTAAGACAAATGCCGATCGTGTTCTTCTCGTAATGATACTCCTTCTACTGACTCTCGGAACTATCATGGTGTTCAGTGCCAGCTATCCCCTTGCACTTTACCAGACAGAAGGAAGTGACAGTCTTCTTTATATCAGACGTCAGCTTATGTTTGCGGGTATAGGCATTGTGGTAATGGCTTTCGTGTCAAGAGTGCCTTATGTCTGGTTCAAGAGACTTGCACCCCTTGCTTATGTTATCGGTCTTGTACTGCTGTTTCTTGCGTTGTTTATAGGTCACGGCGGTGATGGTACCACAAGTGAGATCGGTGTAAAACGATGGATCGGTATTAAAGGTACATCTTTTAATATCCAGCCTTCTGAGCTTATGAAGCCTGCACTGGTCATGATGCTTGCATGGTATCTTGACAGATACAGAGATAAGGTTATTGACCGTTCCGACAGAAGAACTTATCTTGTAAGCGGTATAGTTGCACCTTTCTGTATCCTCGGTCTTGCCTGTGTTTTTGTAATGATGGGTAAGCATCTTTCGGGTACACTTATTGTAGGCATGATAGGCGTTTGCCTTATATTTCTCGGAGGTGCTCATATCGGATACATGGCACTTACGGGTATTGTGGCGGGCGGAGGCGCAATTGCTGCATATCTTATAGCAAATCCTTATGCATTGAAGAGAATTACAACATTTACGGACAACAATGCTGATGTTCTGTCAGATAACTGGCAGACTACACAGGGGCTTTACGCCATCGGTTCGGGAGGACTTCTTGGAACGGGCCTTGGTGGAAGTAATCAGAAGTTCAGCTATGTGTCCGATGCTCACACAGACTTTATATTTACCATATGGTGTGAGGAAATGGGATTTATCGGGGCTGTTCTTCTTATAGGACTTTTCCTTGTATTTATATGGCGCGGACTTATTGTTGCGCTCCATGCACCTGATACGTTTTCCTCGCTCCTTGCAGCGGGAATAGTAATACAGGTGGGACTTCAGGTATTCCTCAATATAGGAGTAGTAACTGACGTGCTTCCCAATACTGGAGTTCCGTTGCCGTTCTTTACTTACGGAGGAAGTTCACTTGTAGTGCTGATGGCGGAGATGGGAATACTTCTCTCTGTGTCAAGGCACTCATATCAGCGAAGGTGACATTTTCAAATAAGGAATAATTATCATGAAAGTAGTATTTACCGGAGGCGGTACAGGGGGACACGTAAATCCTGCTATCGCTATTGCAGATAAAATTAAAGAGATGGAGCCTGATTCAAAGATAAGCTTTGTGGGAACTCCGAGAGGTATAGAGAATAAGCTTGCAGGAAAGGCAGGCTATCCTGTATATCATGTTGATATTCAAGGTCTTAAAAGAAAACTGACACTATCAAATATAAAGACACTGTACCTTACCGTAACATCACCTATGAAGGCGAAAAAACTCCTTCGTGAGCTGAAACCCGACATCGTTCTCGGTACAGGCGGATATGTGTGCTGGCCCGTTATGAAGGCAGCCGCCCAGATGGGTATTCCTACTGCACTCCATGAGTCAAATGCAGTACCCGGTGCGGCAATAAAGATGCTTTCCGGTATGGTCGACAGAGTATATCTCAATTTTGAGGAAACAGCACAGTCATTCTCCGATAAGTCTAAGTTGTACCGTGTCGGAAATCCCTTAAGACGCGGTTTCTCAGGGATTACCCGTGAGGAAGGCCGCCGTCTCTGTGGTATTGACGATAAGTATAAGTATACCGTGCTCTCATTCGGAGGAAGCCTCGGAGCGGAGAAGGTGAATGAAGCTGTACTCGATATGATGAGCGACTTTACTTCAAAGAGAGACGATGTGTATCATGTTCATGCCTGCGGTTCCATTGAGTGGGAGGATGCCAAAGCGGAATTTGCCCGTCGCGGACTTGACTCATGCGAGAATATCTCACTTCAGGAGTATATCTATAATATGCCCGAGCTTATGGCGGCAGCGGATCTTGTGATATGCAGAGCAGGTGCAATGACGGTATCCGAACTTGCAATGTGTGGAAAGTGTGTGATCTTTATTCCGTCACCAAATGTCACCAATAATCATCAGTTCAAAAATGCCGATGTGCTCAGAAAAGCGGGTGCGGCAGAGTTGATAGAAGAAAGCGGACTCGGGGCACGTCCTCTTGCATCGGTTGCAGAGGAGCTTCTGTCACCGGAAGGTGAGAAAAAACGTGCAGAGATGTGTAAAAAGATAACGTCATTCTCGGTAAAGGATGCAACAGGACTGATATATAACGATATGAAAAAGCTCATATCGGGAAAAAAAGATGACAGCGCAAAAGACAGCGTGGCATTCGGTCGCGGTAAAGGAGTGCGCTGATACATAAAATCTATGGGAGGCACGCCCTGATGGGACTTTTTAAAAAACAGGATCCCCACGGATATGAGGGCGAGAGCCTTATTGAGGAGATATACGGTACAAGGACTGAACGTGAGATCTCCGAAATAGAAAAGAACGCCGAACGTGTGGAAGCCTATGAGATGATGCGGAGTCGCAAGCGCCGCCGTGGTTTTCTGCGTGCATTTGCGGTGATCATGCTTCTCACTGTTCTTACACTTGCGGTCGTATATACAGGCTACCGCTTCCTTTTCGTAATAGATGATATAAAAGTAGTAGGAGATTCCCCCTACAGCGATACTGAGATAAGTGCAGGTGCAGGGATTGATCCGGGTGATAACCTGTTTTCATTCAGCTCGGTAAAAGCTGAAAAGCTCCTTATGGCTAATCTTCCTTATATCGGATCCCTTACTGTTGAGAGAAATATCCCCGATAAGGTAACTCTTACCGTAAAATCAGAAATCCCCGTATATTATACAGAGATATATGGAAAAATATACTTAATGTCAGAGACACTTCGGGTTCTCGGTGAGGCGGGTGATATGGATCTTGAGGGACTTACATGGATTCGTTTACCCGGTGTCAGAGAAGTCGTATTCGGCAGTGTTCCCGTTATGAGAAATGAAACGGCGCAGGTTCAGTTGAAAAGTGTTACAGAGTATATAAATTCGTCAGCCCTTGCAGGAAGGATAACGCATATCGATCTTCGGAATATCTACAGACTTCAGATAGTGTGCGACGGTAAATACCTTCTTGATTTCGGGGAGTATTCAGAGGTGGATACAAAGCTTCGTGTAGCTTCTGCGGTGCTTGAAGATGAGATGTTTAAAACATCCAATAAGGCCCGTATAGATCTGACTGACCTCTCCGAAACAATAGTAGTTGTTGATAATCAGCTCGATTTCAGCAAATGAGTTAGGCGAGTGAATAAAATAAAAAAAATCACATTAGGCATTAGTCTAATATGACAATATAATACAAAAATTCCATATAATGGAAAGTAAATTATTAATTTTTTTGAAAAAAACGTGATTTCGGGAAAAAATTTAGAAAAAGATATTGCAAAAAGTCACGAATCATTGTATCATATATAATAAAGGCAAACGCCGCTTTATGCGGTTTTATATAAAGGTCGAAAGACCTTGTATCCTTAATTAAAAAACGGAGGATGTTAACAATGGCATTTGAACCCGATGATATCTTTGAGAGCGGCGTGAATATTAAAGTTATAGGCGTCGGCGGCGGCGGAAACAACGCAGTAAACAGAATGATCGAGAACAGTGTGCGCGGTGTTGATTATATCGCGGTAAACACTGATAAGCAGGCACTCATGCATTCCAATGCATCATACAAGATTCCGATCGGTGAGAAGATCACCAAGGGTCACGGTGCAGGCTCTAACCCCGAGATCGGCGGAAGAGCTGCTGAGGAGAGCATTGAGGAGCTCCGTGAGGCTATCGCAGGAGCAGAGATGGTATTTGTAACCGCAGGTATGGGCGGCGGTAC
>JAZUBE010000222.1:0-2419 GCA_045638325.1 Eubacteriales bacterium | reverse complement strand
GATGGGCGGCTTGCAATAGGGACGATGTAGTCGTCCCCACCCCATACCCCTCCGTTTTTTAATCAACAGGAATAATTTTTTTTATACCTATTGACATTGATGCTTTTTTGATATATACTTATAGTAAGTAATTATATGGTTATCAGATACATAACCTATTTTTGATTATAAAGGAGAAAAAAGATGAAAAGAATAGTATCTTTTTTTGCAGCTGTCATGCTTATCGTAAGCGTGTTTGCTGTAAGTGCATCCGCTACAACTAAGGCTGACCTTATTGCTGAGGCTTCCAAGTCTCCTATCTACAAGTATATCAAGGTTGCTGTTGAGAATGCTGCAAGAACCATCGAGATCACCGATGAGCAGGCTGAGCTTCTTCTCCCCATCGTTAAGAGAGCCGTTGAAGCTATTCCTGTAGACCTCGGTCCTACCGCAAAGAATGAGAATTACATTTATACTCAGGAGCAGATCAACATTATCCTGGCATGCGTTGATGAGGCTTGTGCTATCCTCGGTTACACTCACACAACCGAGCCTTCCACCGATCCCAAGCATATCGGTGATATTAACAACTTCATCTACAATGAAGAAGGCAAACTCATTTTCCAGTATGACGGTGACGTTGTAGCTGATACAAGCGCTGCTACCGAGACCGACACTACCGAGCTCCTTATTGGTGCTGTAGCTCTTCTTATCGCAGGCGGAGCTGTTCTCGTAGTATCCAAGAAGCGCGCGACTGTTAGATAAATATGACAAAGGATACCCTGCGCGGTATTGTAAAAAGGGCGCTGTTATACAGCGCTCCTTTTTTACTCATTTCAGCCGCGATATATTTGTTTGCAATGTGGGGCATTGAGAGCTTTGTAGAGGGCAACATTTACTACAGACTCATCACAATGGCTCCGCCGGATAACAGCGACGGCACATCCGACCTTCTTGTTCTTGATGAAAAGGAGAAGGAAAAGCTTGAGGAAAACAACAAGGGTGATGTTTTCGTCGTTCCGCCCGAGTTTCCCGCCATTGCTCTCGGTGAGCAGTGGGCAACCATCACCATCGAATCTGCCGAGGTGTGGGAGATTCCCGTATTCCACGGTGATTACGATGCGAATCTGTGGAAGGGCATCGGACATTACTCCAACTCCAGATTCCCCGGACAGCACGGCAAGGTCGTACTGTCGGGTCACGTGGGAATTTACGAATTCTTCCAGCGGCTTGAGACCATGTCTGTGGGAGATATTGTAACGCTCAACACCATTTACGGTGACTACGTGTATCAGGTGACTGACACCGTGATTTTCCACCAGAGCGATAAATCCCTCCTTCTTCCCGAGGCTGAGGATACAGGAGATAAGCTGATCTGCTACACCTGCTATCCTTTTAACACCACATCGGTAAGAACTGAGCGTTTTGCCATTATCTGCGATCTTATTTCGGGCAAGGACTGGACTGTGCCTGAGCCTGCAGGGGAGGTGGCGGAATAATGAATAAAAGAAAAGTAAAGCGAGCTTTAAGAAAGATTCTGACGGCTGTTCTCTGCGTTGTCATGTTCTTATCGCTTGTGACAGGCATTGTTGCCGCAATGATGAATTCCACACTGAAAGACAGCTCATCTCTGGTTATTGATGTGGTTAATGCAGAGTACAATGATATTCTTTACCGGTCACTGACAGAGGAGCTTGAAAAAAAGATGGCTCTTGTGGTGATAAAGCCCGAGGATATTTCGGACATTATTACCGAGGAGCTGGTGCAGGATGTTGCTCCTGTTTCCACCGGATCTCTTATAAACAGACTGTTTGGCGGAGATGACGATATATGGGAGTACAAGAGCGATGAGCTTCGTGCAAGGATAGACGAGCTTCTTGTGAATTATGCCGCACAGATGGGCATTGAGTATGAGGAAGGCTCGGGGGATCAGGTCTATGAGATGATCTGCGATGTGGTTTCCTCTGAGATGAATGTTATTCCTCAGGCGTACATTTCAAAGGTGGCGCCTTTTGTTGTGAAGCTCGGGAAGCTGTGCAGTTATTGGTACGTTCCCGTTATCGTTTATGCGGTATGCGTAATTGCTGTGCTCCTGATCGGCAGAAAACGTATCAAGAATGCCATATATAATGCGGTGCTTCCGTCATATTTTGCGACATTTACCGTTTTTGCGGTGTCTGCTGTGCTGTACAGCAAGGATTATCTCGCAAAGACGATCATTAAAAATGAAGCGTTCCAGCATCTTCTGAGGCAGATATATAATTCTGTTCTTCTGAATATCAGAAACACTGCGACGACTCTTTCGGTTGTGTTTGTTCTGATGGCTGTTGTTGTTATTCTTGCTATGGTTATCGAGAAGATAAAGCATCGCCGTCAATCGAGCCCGGGCTGAGCCCGGACGCATGGCACGGCACAACTTCGGCTGAAGGATAAAGCGATC
>JAZUBE010000221.1:0-5173 GCA_045638325.1 Eubacteriales bacterium | reverse complement strand
GCCGTTCTGCTTGCCAAGGATGTCAAGACACCTTACAGCACAGTACCAGAGGAACGCTCCTATGATCCCAGCGCATATGCAAAATCCATAGCTGAGCTGAAAAACGGTATGTTTCTTGAACTCAGCGCCGGTTATGAGGATATTCAGAGCGATATCCAGCCTATGATGACAAAAATCGTTTTTGCGTTTGTGATCGTGCTTGTTTGCGCTATCGTATACACTGTTTTTGTTACCCAGAGAATCGTTGAACCGCTGAAAAAGCTGACTGCCGAAGCTGAAAAAATATCACGCAGAATGACCGATAACGACGAAAGCAGAGTATCATCAGAATCGGATGACGAGGTGGGAACTCTCTCGAAGGTTCTTACCAGCACTTATTCCAAGATCCAGGAATACGCTGCCTATATCAATGCACTGGCATACCGTGATTCCCTGACCGGACTTAATAACAGTACTGCTCATGCGGAAGTGATCGCAAATCTGAATAAAGAAATAAAAGACGGTAAAGCGCAGTTCGGTGTACTCGTGGCTGATATCAACAACCTCAAGGAAACAAACGACCGATACGGTCATGATGTCGGTAATGAGCTTATCATACACACTGCAAAAGTGCTTGAGAAGACCTTCAGACAAAGTACGGTGTTCCGTATCGGTGGAGACGAATTCGTAATTGTACTGAAAGATAAGGATTATGAAAATTATCCGTCTCTCCTCGAAAAGTTTGATGATGAATGCAAGCGCGATATCGTGACTGTATATGACAGTCAGGTACCTGTGTCCGTTGCACGAGGAGTCGCAATTTTTGATCCTCTAAGTGATTTTTCATACGAAGATGTGTTTATCAAGTCAGATTATGCAATGTATATCCATAAAGAGCAGTGTAAAATCGCTGCCATGCACTGATAAACATATTATTCTACAGATCTTCTGACATGAAAATACGCCTGCCGGTGTAGTACACCTCAGGCGTATTTTTTGTATCTGAAAACAACTGCCATCAGAATCATGCCTCGCATAAATTCACGATTTCCTCTTGAAAAACAACCCTCTCCATGATACAATATCTGCGGAAAAGAGATGATTGCATGAAAAAAACTTACTTATTTGCGGCGGCGGCTATTCTTATGTGGTCGACTATGCCCACGATCTCATCACTTCTGCTCGGCGAGATGGATAACTCAACCGTTCTCGCCGTAAGCTCATTCTTCGCTACAGTGACTATGATAGTGATAGTTATCTTATCACGGAAGTTTAGTCTTGCGATCAGCTACCGCATAAAAGATTATCTGAAAATGGCAGTGATCGGGCTTCCCGGGGTGTTCCTTTATTATGTTTTCTATTACGCAGGAGCCACAAGACTTCCTGCATCCCAGGCTTTCATCACAAATTATCTGTGGCCCATAATGAGCATCGTTTTTGCGGTGCTGATTCTACGCGAGAAGATGACACTTCCGAAAACTATTGCTGTAGTTATGTCATTTGCGGGAGTATTCACAGTGGCAGGCGATGATATCCTGTCTCTGAGTATCAGTAGTATCAAAGGTACACTTTTCTGCTTTGCAGGTGCGGTCTGTTACGGACTTTTTACCGTACTGAACAAAAAGAGTGCCTACGACCGTCAGATCGCAATGACAGTGGCAATGTTTGTCTCCTTCGTTCTCAGCACATCTACGGCACTTTTGACGGGATCCTCTCTCTCATTATCTCTCCCGCAAATACCGGGAATACTGTGGAACGGGGTGTTCACCATGGCTCTTGCCAATCTTTCCTGGACTCTTGCGCTGTCCGGGGAGAGTACGGCAAAAATAGCGAATCTTGCATACATAACGCCGTTTTTGTCTCTCGTGTGGACCTTCTTCATCCTCGGTGAGCCTGTAAAACCCACATCTCTTATCGGGCTTTGCATGATCGTTGCAGGAATCTTTATTCAGCTGAAGGGCAATGCTCTGACAAGCAGAAAAAAATAACAAAACAGCCCTCGGAGCCGGTTCTCCGAGGGCGTTTTTGTGCCTTATGAATAGCTTCTGATATTCGTGAATGCAGGCTGATATGTGCGTATGAGCATCTCCATCAAAAACTCTCTCTTATCGGATGACAGTCCTCCGAGAGTAAAGTTCTTCTGTCCTACTCCGTTAACAAGTCCGTAAGAGTTGAACATTGACACTATGGTATCATAGGTATACACACCGCCCGACGAAAGCATTCTGAAAAACTCATCCTGGATGGCGGTATAATTTGCAATAAAGCTTGATGCACTGTTTCTCTTTCCCTCATCCGTAAACACTATATGGGAATTGACGTCATTCTCAAACACCGTTATGTAGTAGAATATGTCATTAAGGGGAACGGCTCCGTCGGAGAACATATCAGCAAGGCTCACATAAAAGTCCTTTGCCATTGTTTCGCATATGCTGTTCTTGAGATCTCTTTTGATCTCCACAAGCTTTTCTTCGCTCATATTGGGGTCAACGGCATTTTTGAATTCGGGATCATCCGTCTCAATGATCTCAAGGGAGAAAAGCATGTTTAAAAACTCTGTTTTTTCGCTTTCCGCAGAACATCCGAAATATGTGAAGAGAGGATCAAGCGAGCTTGAAAGTGTACACTGCTCCACGCCGTAGACACTGTTCGATCTGTTAAGCACACGGGAAAGTGTCATACTGTTTATGTAGTAAATATAATACTCATAAACAAGCGGATGATGCCCTCTGTAGTTGTTTACAAGTCTTTCAGCCGCCCCCTCATAGAACCATGTGTAGAAGAGAGGATGGATGGACATATCCTCAAACTTGAATGCGTTTCCGATATTGTAAACGATCTCATTGTTATGAGCACAGCCCTTCTGGATCATATGCATAGCTTCATGAGCGATCGTAGAAAATTCAACATCGATCTTACCGTCAAGATCCTTCACCTTCAGTGAATCGATCATGCTGGGTGATATCATCAGACAGTTATCGTCGGAAACATATGCATTGGTCATCATTGATTTTCCGAAAATCTTCAGATCACCGAGAACACATTTCACCTCGTGAATATCGTCTACCGTACCAAGAGAGATATAATAATTTACCGCCTGCACCACAATGGAGCAGTACCTTCTGAGATCGCTGTCACTGAAATCTTCATAAAAGACATCTGTATATTCCTTCACGTTCGCCTTATATACAGCATTGTTTGATTTTACCCTCTCATACAGAGCATCCTCGGTGATATTCTCAAGAATACCATCGTGAGGTGTGTTTCTCAGAGACGAAAGAGCATTATACCTTCTCATCGCCTCATCAACTTTATAATATGATGCGTATGTGTAATTTGTATTTATACCATTTATGTATCCGATAAAGCTGTCCCGTGCCGATGATACGGGAGACACCGCAGAGTAAACGGCATTATCCTTTTTAAGATTCTGCTTTGCGAAAAACTCATCTTCATCCATGTCATCGTTAAATGAAGTTCCGCCGCCCGAATAGTTATAGTCATAATTACCTCCTCCGCCGCCGGATGAGGAGCTCAGAATATCGCATGCTGTGCCGCAAAAAAGCATACAGCAAAGAAGCATAACCGTTACTGATTTTTTCATATAATCTCTCCTTTTGTACTGTTTTACTCCATTGTATCATATACTTACGGATTATACAATAGCATACGCATATTACCTCTTGCAATCCGTAAATGTTTGATGTATAATATATAATGTGAAAATATGTATTAAAATACGGAGGTAATTACCGTGGTAAAACTTATAAAAGAGGGCGTTTTTCTGAAAGACGGCCGTGATTTTGTACCTGCAGGCGCAGGCACTCCCGATCCGGCAGAGGCCAGAAAAAAGACTATCGCCCATTCCATTCTCTCCGCACACAACACCGGAGATGAGAAAAATCTGAAGATCAAGTTTGATGCTCTTGCATCTCACGACATTACATACGTGGGAATTCTTCTCACCGCAAGAGCAGGCGGTCTTGAGAGACTTCCCGTTCCCTACGTTCTCACAAACTGCCACAACAGCCTTTGCGCTGTAGGCGGTACCATCAATGAGGATGACCACATGTTCGGTCTTTCCGCTGCCAAGAAGTACGGCGGAATCTACGTGCCCGCACACATGGCAGTTATCCACGCTTTCATGCGTGAGATGATGTCAGGCTGCGGTAAGATGATCCTCGGCCCCGACAGCCACACCCGTTACGGTGCTCTCGGTACCATGGCTATCGGTGAGGGCGGCCCCGAGATCGTAAAGCAGCTCCTCTGCCGCACATACGACGTTGCGGCTCCCGGAGTTATTGCAGTTCGTCTCACAGGTGCTCCCCGTCCGGGCGTTGGTCCTCAGGACGTTGCTCTTGCGATCATCGGTGCTACATTTGCATCGGGCTTTGTAAAGAACAAGGTTCTTGAGTTCGTCGGTGACGGTATTGCAAATCTCCCCATCGAATTCCGTAACGGAATCGATGTTATGACTACTGAGACTACTTGTCTTTCCTCCATCTGGGCAACTGACAGCATCACCGAGGAATATTTCACCATTCACGGCCGTCCCGAGGCTTACAAGAAGCTCACTCCCGGGGATATGGCGTACTACGACGGTGCTGTTGACGTTGATCTCTCCAAGGTTGAGCCTATGATCGCTCTTCCCTTCCATCCCAGCAATACCTACACAATCCGTGAGCTGAACGCAAATGCAGCCGATATTCTCCGTGAGTGCGAGATAAAGGGTGAGCAGACTCTCGGTCTTCCCACAGGCTCTCTGAAGCTCTCCTCCAAGGTGGACAAGGCTACAGGCAGAGTTATTGCAGATCAGGGTGTTATCGCAGGCTGTGCCGGCGGTACATTTGACAACCTCTCTGCGGCTGCTGACATTCTCCGTGGCGGCAGCACAGGCGCAGGTGAGTTTGCACTTTCCGCATATCCCGCATCCCAGCCCGCATTTGTGCGTCTTCTTGAGACAGGCATTGCGGCTGACCTTATGAAAGCAGGCGTAACTCTCCGTACCGCATTCTGCGGCCCCTGCTTCGGTGCAGGTGATGTTCCCGCAAACGGCGGTCTCTCACTCCGTCATTCCACAAGAAACTTCCCCAACCGTGAAGGCTCCAAGCCCGGTGAGGGACAGATCGCATCCGTTGCACTCATGGATGCACGTTCCATTGCGGCTACTGCGGCAAACGGCGGTGTACTGACC
>JAZUBE010000220.1:0-4492 GCA_045638325.1 Eubacteriales bacterium | reverse complement strand
CTCCAAAAAATCCTGAATGCGACAGCGTTCAGGATTTTTACTTATTACTTATTACTTCTTCACTCTTCCTTAATTTGCATTCAGGATTTTTGGAAAGTAATAAGTAATAGGTAAGAAGTAATAAGTATTTCTGCAAGGCTTTGCCTTGCTCTTTTTGTTTTATAGTGGTATAATGAAACAAAGAAAGGCGGTAATGTTATGGCTGATAGTCCGTTAATTATAAAATCAAAAGAATTTGCTTTACAGATTATAAAGGTTTGCAATTATGTAAAGCAGACTAAAAAGGAAAGTGTACTTACCAATCAGCTTATTCGTAGCGGAACAAGTGTAGGAGCTAATATTCGTGAGGCATTTTACGGACACGGAACAGCTGATTTTATTGCCAAACTTCAAATTGCACTTAAAGAATGTTCCGAAAGTGAATATTGGTTAGAACTTCTAATTGAAAGTGGTTATTACGATAATAATAATATTCTAGAAAAGTGTATTGAAGTTAAAAAGCTACTCGTTACTTCAATAAATACTGCTAAAAGTAAATTGAATAAATAGTCCGAGGCGGCGATTTTATGAAAAAGTTATTATTTATGCTTCTTTTAGCCCTATCTGTATGTGGATGTGGTGCTTCAATGACTGAATCAGATATGGATTCGACCTCATTCAGTTCCACCACATCACCTAATGAATTTTCTGCAGGAACTTTGAGAATCATTGAGGAAGAGGCTATTGAAATCGCTTCGAATTACTGGGAGATTAAAAGTGGAGACATTGATGAAGAAACAGGTTTTCGATTTCTTATTATGCCTGTTGAGAGTTCAAATGATAATATTGCAATAGCGCTTAAATGGCTCGTAGACAATCACCACTACTCAACCGTTGATTTAATTGAAATAGACCCTTATACAGGAAAATTTGCAAACAGAGATTAAGAAAATCAGGTTTTTCGACCGGTTTCATTTTGAGTGTCGCCTCCAAAACAAAACCACCCATCAAGCGAAGCGATGTGGTTATTTTCTTCCTTTTATATATGACTCAACCCATTGAAAGTTACACCATCGTATGCTATAATATAAAATGAAATATCCTGCAGGAGGTGTACATCGTGAATATAAGTGATATCAAGCTTATCATATGGGATCTTGACGAAACTCTCTGGGAGGGCGTTCTGTCAGACGGAACTGTCAGTGTCAATCCCGAATATATTGAGCTTATCAGAAACACCACAGATGCAGGTGTTATAAATTCCATATGTTCAAAGAACGACCATGCAGATGTGGAGAAGTTCATGACCGGGCTTGGTGTGTGGGATCTTTTCGTGTTCACCTCAATAAACTGGTCTCCAAAAGGTGAGAGGGTTCGTCAGATCATAAGTGAGATGAATCTTCGCGATGTGAATGTGCTCTTCATCGACGATAACCACCTGAATCTGGAAGAGGTGAAGGCAGCATGTCCGGGTATAATGGCGGAATTCCCCGAGGTGATCCCATCCCTTGCAGAGCATTTCAGAAATGCAGAAAAAAAGGATCTTCGTCACGCAAGACTTGACCAGTATAAGGTCCTTGAGAAAAAGAAAGAGTTCAGGGCAAGTACCGGCTCAAACGAGGAATTCCTGTACAATTGTAATGTGAAAGTTGATATCTGCCATGACTGTGCCGAAAACACAGACAGGATTCTCGATCTTGTGCAAAGATCAAATCAGCTTAATTTTACCAAGGTGCGAAGCACGAAGGAAGAGCTTGAAGCGCTGTTTGCCGACAAGGATGCGGAGTGCGGATATGCCTATGTGAAAGACAGATTCGGCGAGTACGGAATCACGGGATTCTACGCCATCCGCAAAGGTGTGCTTGAGCATTTTGTGTTTTCCTGCCGTACACTTGGTATGGGTGTTGAGCAGTACGTGTATAATGTCCTTGGAAGACCTGAGCTTACCGTTGTGGGCGATGTGTCGTCATCACTTGAGGGACCTGCTCCCGCATGGATAAACCGCAAGGACGCAGAGACTGGTACTTCTGAGAAAGCGGATCTTTCAAACACCAAAACGGTGATAAAAGGTCCCTGCGACATGGAACTCATATTCTCCTTTGTAAAGGAAAGCAAAAATATAATAAAGGAATTCGTGTATGTGAACCGCCGCGGAATTTCCATCGAAGGCGGAAATCACACGACACATATAGTGCAGTCGCTTGCTCTCAGCGATGCCGAAAAGGAAAGACTTGCAAAACAGCTTCCTTTCGGTGACAGGAATATGTACAACACAGCAGTATTCGGAGATGATATAGGTGCGGTCTACCTGAGCCTTTTCACCGATCCGAATCTGGGACTGTACAGAGAGAAGTCAAGCGGTATCGTAGTCGCCTTTGGTGAGTGGACAAACGACCTCACCGATGAGTCCCTGTGGGACAGCTTTATAGCCCATGAGCTGTTCGATGCAAATTGCAGCTTCACAAAAGAATCACTTCAGTATATCAAGGATAATTTCGAATTTCTCGGACGTATATCCCCCGAGGAAACTGTGAGGAATCTTGATATCATCCGTTCAAAAATGGCTCCGGATGCAAAGCTGCTCCTCAACCTTGGAAGTGAGATACAATACACAGGGGATACGCCTCCTGCGTATGAGGGGCGTCATCTGTATCATAAGGAGCTGAATGACCTTGTGAAGAAGTGGGCAAGCGGCAAAGAAAATGTGCATCTTGTTGAGCTTACAAAATACATAAGCTCCCCCGAGGATTATACGAATAATATAAATCATTTTGCGAAATCGGTGTATTTTTCACTTGCAAAGGATATCCTTGCTGTCCTGAGCAATGATGAGCTTAAAATAAGACGCAGGAAAAAGCCGAGATATATAAAGAAATTTGCAAATATTATGGTGAAGATAAAAAGAAAGCTTGGGATAAAATAAGTAAAAGGTGCAGTTTCCTGCACCTTTTCTGTATGTTTTATCCCGAAAGTTTTGAGGGGAGAGTCCGAGAGGGGAACTTTTTCAAAAGTTACCCTCTCGCATTATTTTTGTTATTTTGCAATTTCTCTTTTTATTTTTTCAAAAAGCTTAGTTGTATGTTCGTATAAAAATTTGTCTCTCTCTTTATGTGATATTCCCCATTCTCCTTTATCGTTTTTGTAATCTTCATTTTCCCATTCAATTATTTTGTTAAGTTCACTGATTTCATGCTCAAGTGCATATAGTATCAACCATAATTCGGTTTTTGAAAACTCCATTTTGATCACCTCAAACACATTATAGGTCAAAACACCCCTAAATGTCAATAGGTCATTATGCCATAATATTACTGAGGTGATAATTATGGATAACGAAAGACTCAGAACACTCCGTAAAAAACGCGGATTTACGCAAATAAAAATGCAGATGCTTACAGGTATCGACCAAAGCGATTATTCAAAAATTGAAAACGGTAAAAGATACTATACGTTTGAACAGTGCCGTAGAATTGCAGAAGTGCTTGATACGAGTATGGACTATCTTGCAGGGCTTACTGATGTGGAGACACCGTACCCGAGAAACAAATAACACACCTCCCACATCCCGAAAGTTTTGAGGGGAGAGCCCGAGAGGGGAACTTTTTCAAAAGTTCCCCTCTCGCTTATTATCCTATATTCAGCTTTCTTTATAATATCCTACAAGGCTTCCTGCGAGGATGATCTTGCGCTCATCATCGGTGAGATCGCCTGTAGTAAAGGTCACGGGAGTGAGCGTGCCGTCCTTCTTGTAGACGTAGCCGCCGATCTCCTTGGCGGCGGACTCAATTGCCGCACGCACACCGGGGATAACAACAACATCACCGACTTCAACTGAAACACCCTTGGTGCCTTCGGACTTGCCCATAGTGAGCTCGTCGTTCAGGAGAGGGAGCATACCCCAGTTGATAAGGTTGGAACGGTAACGCTTTGTAGCATACTCACGTGCGATATTTGCAACACCGCCGAGGACTCTCTGACAGGATGCCGCCTGCTCACGTGCAGATCCGTCGCCGGGCTTCAGAGCGCATACAAGAGATCCGATGCCGATAGAACCATCCATGCCGCACTCAGCCTTTACAGCCGCTACAGCCGCATCAAAGGATGCCTTCATAGCCTCAACATCAGCTTCATTTACCTTCTCGTACTTCTCAAGAAGCTCGGAGTCAGTACCTGCCGCACGACGTACAAGATCGGTAAATCCTGCATATCCGGGATCACGTCTGGACAGAGCGAATCTGGAGAGACGGTAGGGGTTGGAACGGTAAGAGGAGGTCTCACCGGAAGGAATAAGCTCATCGGTGGTGGTAACATCATCGTCAATAACAGATGCAACGCCGATAACAAGGTTATCCTGAAGTGCGCTCATCTTGGGCCAGTCAGCAATATTGGGGCCGAACTTAAGCTCAGCATCGGTGTCGGGCTTGTCAAAGCCGAACCATACACGGTTCTCGTATACGGTGCGGTCGAACTTGTACTCGGGACGGTTGTAAGCTACATCAAGCTCATCAGCACC
>JAZUBE010000219.1:0-4104 GCA_045638325.1 Eubacteriales bacterium | reverse complement strand
ATCAGATGTCGAAGCGCACGTATACTCTATATTTCTCTTTCCATACGAAGCTCATTTTTGAGAAGATTGTAGATAAATCCGCAGTCATCACGAGAAGGGACAATGGAGTCATCTAATTTTTCGGATATTTTATCAGAGCCTTTGAGAAGTTCATTTATGCGGTCATATTCTGCGCGCTCGGCAAGTTCTTCCTCATATTTTTTTTCTGTAAGTCTTATATCTTTTGCAATGAACTGAAGGTTTTTCTGCCCCTGAAATTCATTTATATCAAGACTGAACAGGATGTCGGCTTTATCTCCGGGATAAATGTCATAATCTTCAGGTATATGACGGAAGCACATTACAGTAACGGGAATTTTTCCGCATTTGACAGTGAATTTTGTGTGTTTGCCTGCCCCTACTGTGCAGTAATCCTCAATGGTGAGTCCTCGTGCAACGAAAAGCGGCTGAGGATTTGAGACACCATAGGGTTCGAGGAGATAGAGCTCGGATGCCTGTTTCATTGTAATTTCTGAAGGCGATATCTCCATATCGTACTCAAATCCGGGACAGATATCTTCTCCGTCAAAGGAATTATTTGCATATTCCGCAAGACGGGATATAAATTCGGGGAGATTCTTTCTTTTTATTGAAAGTCCTGCGGCAAGCTCATGACCGCCGTATTTTTCAAGAAGATCGTCACATGATCTGAGAGCATCTACGAGGTTCATTCCCTTGACGCTTCTGCCTGAACCCTTTCCTATATCCTCAGGTGAGATACCTTCTGTGGATGAACCGTCGAAGGATATAAGGATAGAGGGTTTTCCGTATCTTTCGGTGAGACGTGAAGAAACTATTCCGATAATTCCGTGATGCCATGTCTCATCATCAAGAACGATTACGGGAGAGTCTGCCATCGTCTCGCTGTTTTTCAGTTTTTCCTTTGCAGAAGTAGCGATCTCGTTTTCTTCCTGTTGTCTTTCCTTGTTTATGTCGCAGAGCTTTTTGGCAAGTGCTTCAGCTCTGACAGGCTCTTTTGCAAGGAACAGCTCAACTGCGATACCGGCGCTGCTTATTCTTCCGGCAGCATTGATTCTCGGAGCGATCGAGTAGCTGATATAGCCTGATGTTATTTTTTTCTGAAAGCTCTGCTTTTTTGATTCCGAGCTTACGGCATTCATAAGAGCTATAAGACCGGGTCTGTCAGTATACTCGATTTTTCTGAGTCCCTCTGCTACTATCAGTCTGTTTTCATCTTTAAGAGGCATAACATCTGCAACAGTACCGATAGCCACAAGATCTATGTATTCACTGCAGATACGCTTGACACTTGTGTAAAGATCATCACCGCTACGTATTTTTTCAATAGCACAGATAACCTTGAATACTACACCGACTCCCGCAAGCTCCTTGAAAGGATAACCGCATCCGTTTTGTCTTGGATTTACGATGGTATATGCATCGGGGAGGATATCATGGCATTCATGATGATCGGTCACGATGAGTGTAATGCCAAGTTCACGGCAAAGAGCAGCTTCCTCGAAAGCGGTGATGCCGGTATCAACGGTAATTATCATGGAAACACCGTCTTTGGCAAAGCTACGGACTATATCTGTAGACATCCCGTAACCCTCTCCTGCTCTGTTGGGAATGTAGTAACCTACGTTTTCGTCAATCGTTTTCAGATAAGTCAGAAGAGTGCAGACGGATGTGACACCGTCTACGTCGTAATCGCCGTAAACAATGATCTTTTCATTGTTTCGTGCGGCTTCCAGGATCTTTTTTGCTGCAGCGTCCATTCCGGCAAGAAGGAATGGATCATGAAGCATTACTTCGGATTTTGTTATAAAAGAATCCGCATCACCGGGTGTCATACAGCCTCTGTTCATAAGAAGCTGAGATGTGACCTCGGTTACTTCGAGGGAGGATGCGATGTCCCGTCTGAGACTGTCGTTTAAGACAGCACCCTCGCTCAAATTCCATTTGTACTTATACTTTCTCATTTATTTATATATTCCTTGGATATTAAAATCACATTAAAGGCATTATTCATCGTCGGACATACCGGTATCATCGGTGAGGATCCGAAAAACGATCAGCTTTGGCTTCTTGTGTTTTGCTTTTTTCTCAAAAATACGGAGAAAAGGAAACACAGTGACAAAGCCAATTATAGCTGCGATAGTGCTGATGTCAGATGAAAAGCCGAGAAGCATTGATGCTGCATAACATAACAGACCAATTACGAGAGGAAGGACAAATACGATTGCGGCAGCACCCAGCACATCTTTATCAGAGGTGGATATCTCAACGGTGTCACCGATCTTTGCGTCTGCTTCGTTTACGGCATAAGCTGTCATTTTGTTTCCGGAGGACATTATACCACTCATGGCACATTTTCCGTTGCACTGCATTTTATGACAACCGTCACACATTGCTTTTCTGGATACTTCGATCTCGGCAAGTGTATCACTAAGCCCGATAACTTTTGCAATCTGTATCATGAGTTCCTCCCTGTTGAATTTGTAAATTTAAGATTTTCTTAAAGGTGCGAATTTTGCCATTATCGCGCGGGCAGTTTTAATACCGTCAACAGCGGCACTAACGATACCGCCTGCATAGCCTGCACCTTCTCCGCAAGGGTAAATGTCAGAGCATCCGCCTTCTATTCTGCGGTCATCACCTCTGAGTATCCTTACGGGTGCGGATGTTCTTGTCTCAACTCCTGTGAGAATAGCATCATCACAGTCAAATCCCTTTATATTCTTTGAGAATTCCGTGATACCGCATCTGAGCATACTGGTAACGGTTGTTGGAAGAATATCCGAAAGATCACACATATTTACCCTTCCGTTCATATAAGAGGGGGTTATTCTTCCCTGCACATTTGGTCTGCTGTAAAGAAAATTACCTACGGATTGAGCAGGTGCAGAATAATCGTTTCCACCGAGTGAAAAGGCAGATCTTTCAAGTGAACGCTGGAATTCTATGGCTCCATCTACGGTGTTACCGAAATCCTCAGGAAGTACGGATACAGCGAGTGCGGCGTTTGAGTTTCTTTCGTTTCGGAGAGAATAACTCATTCCGTTGGTCACAACACCGCCTTCCTCCGAAGCTGCAGGAACTACAACTCCTCCGGGACACATGCAGAAGGAATAAACACCTCTGTTCCCTGTTCTGTGAGAAAGAGTATATTCTGCGGGTGGTAACATAGGTGCAGCATCCCCGAACATTGCAAGATCAATATCTTCTCTGAGATGCTCAATTCTGACGCCTACGGAAAAAGGCTTGGGTATCATCGGATATCCGCTGAGCTTCAAATCTGTGTACGTATCTCTTGCGCTGTGACCGATGGCAAGCACAAGAGCACCGTAACTGAGCTTTTCATCAGATACGGAGATGAAGTCATCGGCAATATGTGTAACACAGTGGTTGTATTTTACTGTACCACCGAGACTTGTGATCTTTTTGTCGGCAGATTCCACTATGTTTCTGAGGACATCGGTGCCGATATGAGGTTTTGCCTGCCACATGATCTCATGAGGAGCTCCGAGAGAGCACAGGATCTCGAGAACAGAACGGCACAAGGGATCGTTTATACGGGTGGTGAGTTTTCCGTCGGAAAAGGTACCGGCACCGCCTGCTCCGAACTGAATATTGGTTTCGGGAGAGAAATCTCCGCCATTCATGAATTTGTTGACAATACCGACTCGGTCACGGATACATCCGCCACGCTCAAGTACGACAGGCTCATATCCGTGTGCTGCAAGCTCAAGAGCGCAGAACATTCCCGCAGGACCAAATCCTACGATAACGGGACGAGCTTTCATCTGAATCTCACCGTAAGTGACTGTTTCATCTTCTATGGGCAAAAGCTTGACATTTGACGGAAGATGGACGGAAGAATGAACGTACTCTTGATCGATAGCTCCGGCAACGGAACAAACAAGTACGATGTCAGGCTTTTTTCTTGCATCTATAGACTTTTTTCTTACGGTAAGCTCTTTTATTGCAGAAGAAATACCGATACGCTTTAAAGTCTTTCTTGCAGATGCTATTATTTCATCATCCGAATGGATTACGGGAACCTTTATATTTTCTATTATTACGGTAAGTCGGATCGTAGCC
>JAZUBE010000218.1:0-4209 GCA_045638325.1 Eubacteriales bacterium | reverse complement strand
TATCTTCCGTATGGAAGCAGGTGAGCTCAGACTTGAGCGTGACTATATCACCGGTAACAGAAAGACCGAAGGATATTGATATCTCATAAATTATAAGCAGCCCGGAGGACATCCGGGCTGTTTGGGCGGATTTCTGAAAATAACATAAGAGGTTTATATGCAGAACGATATACTTGACCTTATAAAAGAGAAGCGCGGCAGTATGTCAAAGGGACATCGCTCCGTGGCAGACTATCTTCTCGACCACTTTGAATCTGCAGCGTATATGACGGCTCAGGCTCTCGGTACTGCGGCAGGAGTTTCCGAATCTACGGTAGTTCGTTTTGCCGCAGAGCTTGGTCTTGACGGATACCCCATGCTACAGCAGAAGGTCCAGGAGGCATCAAGACACAGACTTACATCTGTGCAGAGAATAAAGCTGTCCGAGGTGAGACTTGGTGACGATATCCCCGGAAGTGTACTTACCTCCGATATGGAAAAGATACGCTATACTATGGAGAATCTCTCAAGAGACAGTTTTAACCGTGCGATTGATGATATCGATAATGCCGGAAATATCTATATTACGGGAGTTCGTTCATCAGCGGCTCTTGCTCAGTTTTTGTACTATTACCTTGATATCATCTACGATAATGTGAAGTTGATAAGAGCGTCCGGCGGAAGTGAGATATTTGAGAAGATCATGAAAATAAAGGAAAATGATGTGATGATCGCTATCAGTTTCCCGAGATATTCTTCAAATATTGCTAAAGTGGCGGATTTTGCGGCATCTGCAGGTGCAAAGGTGATCGCTATTACAGACAGCGTATCTTCTCCTATTGCAAGATGTGCTGCAGAGGTTCTTACGGCAAGAAGTGACATGGCATCATTTGCCGATTCACTTGTGGCACCTCTCAGTATTATCAATGCTATCATTGCGGCGGCGGCAAACAAGAGACAGGCGGAACTTTCAGCAACACTCAGCCGTCTTGAGAATGTGTGGGAGGAATACGAGGTTTACGGTGCTCCCCGCAGAAAAAGTGAGGATGAATAATGAGTGAGCGTGTGTTTGACGTTGCCGTTGTCGGTGCAGGTCCTGCGGGACTTATGGCGGCACTCAGTGCGGCAAATTACGGTGCTTCGGTAATAGTTTTTGAGAAAAACAACAGAAGCGGCAGAAAACTGAGGATCACGGGAAAAGGAAGATGCAACGTTACTAATAACTGTACCGTGCAGGAGTTCATGGAGGCTGTGCCCGAAAATTCCAAGTTCCTCTACAGTGCTGCCAATAAATTTACCCCTTCCGATGTTATGGCTTTTTTTGAGGGACTTGGCGTGCCTCTTAAAACTGAGCGTGGCAGACGTGTTTTTCCCGTTTCTGACAGTGCACACGATATTGCAAATGCTCTTGAGCGTGCGGCAACTGATGCAGGTGTTTGCATAAAGTATAATTCTGTTGTGACGGATATTATCACGGATGGCGATGATGACGGAAGATCTGTTATCGGAATAAAAATCGGCGGCGATGAGATTTCCGTTGGTGCGGTGATCGTTGCTACAGGCGGTGCATCGTATCCCGGGACAGGTTCTACAGGGGATGGATATACCTTTGCGAAAAGGCTTGGTATTTGTGTCAAGGATCCTGTGCCGTCCCTTATTCCCGTTATAACAAAGGAAGACACCTCGGATATGTCGGGACTGTCCCTTAAAAATGTGACACTTACTGTTAAGAATAAGAAGGGCAAGGTAGTGTTCTTTGAGCTTGGTGAGATGCTTTTCACTCATTTCGGACTTTCGGGTCCACTTGTGCTTTCCGCATCGGCACATATGCGTGAGGGTGTGGAGAACTATACCATGTCAATTGATCTGAAGCCGGCACTTGATGAAAAAACACTCGATCAGAGACTCGTATCAGAGCTGTCTAAATATTCAGTAAAGGATTTTGCCAACTCTCTCGGTGATCTTTTGCCGAGGGTGCTTATTCCGGAGATAATCTGGCGTTCAGGGATAGATCCGCATAAGAAATCATGCAATGTGACGAAGGAAGAACGCAGACGTCTTTGTGGACTTCTTAAAGATTTGTCTTATACACCTAAAGAATTCCGTTCTATTGATGAAGCGATCATTACAAGAGGAGGGATCGAAGTTAAAGAACTCGCTCCCGGAACAATGGCTGCAAAGAAAATAGATGGACTGTACTTTGCAGGTGAGGTCATAAATGTAGATGCCTATACAGGCGGATATAATCTTCAGATAGCATTTTCTACGGGCAAACTTGCCGGCGAAGCCGCAGGGATGCGATGATTTGGATTTAATAATTATTGTGTGAGAACCCCCTTTTTTCAAAAAAAAGGGGGTTCTTTCGTTCTCTCTCAGAAACTTTGTACTATGACATGTTTTTTGAAAGTTGCAGGAATGAAATTGTTATGAAATTTGTTCAATAAAAATGCCAATAACTATTGATTTTTGGGGACTGTTTTTGTATAATTTAGAATAGTGGGAAAATGTACATATTTGAAATAAAATCGGTGCAAAATCTGTTCCTGCGGAGAATTTTATGAGTATTCCGAGACCCGAATATCCCCGTCCTCAAATGAGACGCGGGGATGATACTTACACGAATCTTAACGGTGAGTGGGAGCTTGAATTTGATCATGCAGAGACCGGTCTTGACCGTGATCTTCCTCATGCACCCTACTCAATGAAAATAAACGTACCGTACGTGGTGGAGTCAAAGCTGTCCGGCATTGAGTACGTGGACTTTCTGAAGTCCGTATGGTACAGACGCATATTTGATACACCTGCGTTTGACTGTGAAAAGGAGAGACTTATCCTTCGCTTCGGTGCGGTCAACTACAAGTGTGACGTGTGGCTGAACGATGTGAGGATCGGCTCGCACTTCGGCGGATACACACCCTTCGCATTCGATATTACCGATGTGGTGAAGGATGGAGAGAACACCCTTGTTTTGTGGGTAAAGAACGACGTACGTAATCCTCTTCAGCCCTCGGGTAAGCAGTCACACATGTACAACAATCACGGATGCATGTACACAAGATGCACGGGAATCTGGCAGACCGTGTGGGTGGAGAGAGTTCCGAAGACTTACATAAAGAATCTGAAAATGACTCCCGACATCGACCGTGAGTGTCTTGACGTTGAGGTCTATCTTGACGGAGATCACTATAATGGTACCCTTACTGCCGCGGCATCCTATAAAGGTGAAGCTGTTGCTGACGTTACCGTCACTGCGAATGCTGACGTTGTGAGATTTACACTGCCTGTAAAGGATCCCCATCTGTGGGACGTTGGCAAGCCTGAGCTTTACGATATGACTGTCACCGTAGGTGATGATAAGGTCGATACCTATTTCGGTATGCGAAAGATCGCTATCCGCGGTAAGGCACTTGAACTGAACAACAGGGTAGTGTTCCAGAGACTGGTACTGGATCAGGGATATTATCCCGACGGAATCTACACTGCCACAACTGATGATGATCTGAAGCGCGATATTGAGCTTTCCATGAAGGCAGGCTTCAACGGTGCGAGAATGCACATGAAGGTCTTTGAGCCGAGACTTATTTATCATGCAGATACAATGGGTTATCTCCTCTGGGGAGAGTATCCCAACTGGGGACTTGATTCGTCAAGACCCGAATCTGTGGCAGCAATGCTTCCAGAGTGGATCGAGGAGCTGTGGCGTGACTACAACAGTCCCGCAATAATCGGATGGTGTCCTCTCAACGAGACCTGTGGCAACCGTCACGCTGCAACACATACTCTGCCTTACGACGTTACAAAGGCATTCGATCCCATGCGTCCGGTAATTGATACCTCGGGATATTTCCACACACCGAAGCACGATATTTACGACGTGCACGATTATAATCAGGATCCGGTAGAGCTGAGACAGAATTACGAGCCGCTCATTACCGGAGAGGGACATCCTGCCAATAACGGTCAACCGCTCCGCTACGATTTCAAGAGACCTTTCTTCGTATCGGAGTACGGCGGAATCCAGTGGGTATCACAGAAGGCTGACGGTGCATGGGGATACGGTGAGGCTCCGAAGGATATTGAGGAGTTCTACACCCGTCTTGAAGGTCTGACTACAGCACTTCTTGATAATCCCATGATATGCGCATTCTGTTACACTCAGCTTACAGATGTGTATCAGGAAACAAACGGTATCTATAACTTCGACCGCACGGAGAAATTCGATATGGACAG
>JAZUBE010000217.1:0-1605 GCA_045638325.1 Eubacteriales bacterium | reverse complement strand
GAGAACGGAATCCTCCGATAAAAAACTTTTTTCCCAAAAGAAGCACCGGAATCGCCAGTAACAGCTGCACCAGAGCAAAATTAACCGGATGTGTATCCGGCGCGATGATATCCGGCATCGGAAAGCCCTTTATCAGCATATGTCCCATGGACACCACCAAAAGCCCCCCGGCAAAAAGGACCGAGGCAATCAGGGATACCTTCTCACGGCGCAGCTTCGTCTCTTTCTGATTATCTGCCTCCGTTACGCCCTTCCCCGCAGCATCTTCCATCCTCTTCGCAGTAAATCCTGCTTTCTCTACCTTCGCGATAATCATCTCGGGAGTACACTGCGCTTCGTCATAAGAAATGGTCAGGCGGTTCATTGGAAGGTTCACTTCACTTCGCTCCACTCCGGGGAGCTTTTTCGTTACCCGTTCTACTGCCGATGAGCAGGCAGCACAATGCATCCCGCCTATCGCATATATCTCTTCTCTCATACCACCTACAACCTTCCGATATTATTATCACTTCTTAATAAATATAACTCCAAAGCAGCCGGACCCGAGATCACAGGATACCGTTGCATAAGTCGGCACCACCAAAATCTGCTTAAATCCAACCCTTTTTCTCATCTCAGCCTCAATACTATGAAGCAATTTATCCGAACAACTCGTATACATCAAGAGAGCAAATTCATTATCGATTTCCTGCGGTTTTCGGAATATCCGCTTCAGGTACCTTTTCGCATACCGGTGCGGATTTCCGCTGCACAAACCGAATACTTTCATTTTTCCGCCCTTTATGCGTATCATCGGATGTAAATTCAAGTATTTACACAACATATGAGGAGTTTTTGTAATGCCACCGCTGCGGAACACTCCTACCGTAGTCTCCATCACAAAAGTCGTCTGCACCTTTTGCTTGTTCTTCTCCAGCATCTCAAGAACCATCTCAACACAGGCCCCTGCATTTGCCATCTCCGCTGCTTGAAACACCAGATTCCCCATGCCGCCGGAAGCCTGCATGGAGTCTACCACATAAATATCCGCAAAGTTTTCGGCAGCTTCTACCGCTCTGCCGTATGCACGGCTCATATGCGGCGACATACAAAGATGAATGATTGGTATTTCTGTCTTCTTACGAAGCTTTTCAAAATACTCCCGATAGTCATCTGTTTCTGCAGCCTCGCTATATGCTCGCTTTTGATCAATTTCAATATACTCCAAAACCTGATCCGTACGGATTTCGGTCTTGTCGCGGAACTTCCCTTCTTCTGTAACAATGTAATAATACATCAGTGATACATTCAGTTCATCTGCCATTTTCATCGGAATATCGCACACGCAGTCGGCAGAAATCAACACTTTATTACTCATCTGTCTCCTCCTCATGCTCAATCATTTCATTTGGCAACCACCTGTATAACACCCTTTCAAAAATGCTCATCTCAATCGGCTTTGCCACCATATCGCAAAAGCCTTCCCTGAGGAACATTTCTCTGGCACCGCTTACTGCATTCGCGGTTAATGCAACCACCGGTAGCATTTTCAGATGTTCCTGTTCCGTTTCCCGGATACGCTTCAGTGTCTCCACACCATCCATGCCCGGCATCATATGATCCATA
>JAZUBE010000216.1:0-3099 GCA_045638325.1 Eubacteriales bacterium | reverse complement strand
GAACCCTTTTTGAAAAAAGGTGTTCCCCCGCACTCATCGCTTCGCTTGTCGACCTGAAGATCGCCTTTTCAAAAAGCTTTATACTATATCTTGAAAAATCAAGTTTTCTATGATATTATAAAATCAACAACCGCCTGAAAGGATAAGAACCATGGATAAAAAGCTTAACGGTCGCATAATAGACGGAACACACACCTCAAAGATCTACGACGGGGCAGTGTTCCCGTACAGGATATTTGTACCCGATATTCCTGCTGATGAGTTTGCACTTGTGGTGGGACATGATTTTCTCAATGAAGGTGAAGCCCTTGCGATGCAGGAGCTTGCACTGACCGGTGAAGCACCTGCGTGTATCTTTATTGGTGTGATCCCGGCAAAACTTCACGCAACTCTTGAGGGTGGATTTGACCGTGATCTTCGTATGAATACATATGATGTGCTCTCCGATAAATACCCGAGCTTCATCGTTGATGAGCTCGTTCCTGCGCTCACGGAAAAATATGGACTGAAGATTTCCTCATCCCCCGATATGCATATGGCATCGGGAGGCTCATCGGGTGGTGTTTCCGCATGGAATATGGCATGGGAGAGAAATGACTATTTCAGACGTGTTTACATGAGCAGTCCCAGCTTCCTTTCAATGGCACGCGGGGATGAGATGTTGAATCTCATAAGAAAATTTGAGACGAAACCCATACGTGTGGCTGTCGATTATTCAGAGGATGAGCCCGACTGTTATTTTGGAAGTTCATTCTGTGTTGCCGAGGCGTCGATACGTGCACTCCGATATGCGGGATATGAGATGATGAGCGACTATCACCCCGGAGAGGGACACTGCAGCAGACATACGACTTACGAGGATGCTCTTGTTCGGATGCGTTTTCTCTGGAAGGATTGGCAGACTGAACCTGTTACTGTGCAGAAGTTTTCGGAGAGGGTTGAGAGAGTGGTTTCTGTTGGTGATGCATGGGAAAAGTGTGATTCGTCCTTAATGCCGGATTGTACAGAAATTCCGTTACCGAATGACAACGCATTACGGGAAGTTTCTCTTGCTTCCGAAAGATATGACAAAGCAATAATGGCACTCTCCTCTGACAAATGGCGTATTTACTTTGCAGATAAACACCGTGGCTGTATATACGCAATGGCGATAAATTCCGACGGTACTCTCGGCGGAGAGTATATGCACGGAGCACTCCACCATAAGACCGACTTCCGCTATCCGGGAGCTTTTTACATTGCGGTGGATATGGAGGACAGAGTTTACGCAGCAACGGAGATCGGCATCCAGTGTATACGTTCATACGGACTCATTGATGTTATCCTTGAAAACCCGGACGGTAAAATTGCCGATAGAATAGAAGTTGGTGCTGACGGGTATCTTTATGCTTTATGTGGCAGCGATTGCTACAGAAGAAAGCTGAACGGTAAAGTTGCACCTGATCCTGCCGGGAAAAACGAGCCGAAGCAGGTAAGTTATTACGACTGATATTAAAAAACCTCTCAGACGAGAGGTTTTTTATATCAGAAGTTTCCCATGAATATCATATTCCATTCGTCATGGGTGATCGTATCTCCGAGGAGTATATTGTACCCCTCGGGGATTTCTGTTTTGCTGGATTCCGTACGGCAGAATCGGCATATCATGCGTTTGTCACCGATATAACGGTGAATCTCAAGAAATTCGGACGTAATATCAGCGATCTCAAATTCCCCACGCCTTAGAACATCACAGCTTTTCTTCAATTGACCGAGTGCGGAGAATTCTGCGATCATATCATTATCTTCATGTCCCCATGGGTATGGGCGACGGCAGAAGGGATCACGGTATCCCTCCAAACCTGTTTCATCTCCGTAAAACAGTGATACCGAACCGGGCAGGGCACACATGATGCCGAATGCGAAAACAGTCATTCGTTTGCCTTTATTTCGTTCGTTGTCTGACAGACGCATCTCTCTGAGCTTGCTTCCCGGGAGACTGTCATCATTATTTCCTGCAAGGAAAGTGATCGCACGGACAGTGTCATGAGTTCCGAGCATATTCATTGCGCAGTGAATTGCATCTTCAGGATAACGCCGGTATATTCCCTCAGTGATCATTCTGAATTTTTCAAAGGTGCCATTTTTCACGTAATCGAGTACAGCTTCCCGGAAAGGGTAATTCATAACACTGTCCAGCTGTCCCCCACGAAGATACCGCCTGCGTCTGTCATAGGATATCTTGCTTGAGGCATCCTCCCATACTTCACCGATGATAACAGCATTGGGGTTTTCTTTTTTTACAGTATCACGGAATTTGTCAAGAAAAGAGTCAGCAAGCTCATCGCATACGTCAAGCCGCCATCCACTAACACCAATTCCCATATATTTCGGTACTACGCCGTCTTCTCCCATTATGAATTTATGAAATGAGGTGTTATCTGAATCCACACGGGGCATTATATCAACTCCCCACCAGCATTCATAAACTTCGGGGAATTTTTTGAAATTGTACCATGGATAATAAGGTGAATCTTTTGACTGAAATGCACCGCAGGAATCGTATTTGCCGAATTTGTTAAAATAAATGCTGTCGGCACCGGTATGATTGAATACTCCGTCAAGCATAACGGAGATACCGTATTTTTCGGCTTCACTGCATAACCGTTCAAGCGCTGCATC
Organism: Eubacteriales bacterium; assembly: GCA_045638325.1. Classification (GTDB taxonomy): domain Bacteria; phylum Bacillota; class Clostridia; order Oscillospirales; family CAG-272; genus UMGS1312. Next base: position 438 of record JAZUBE010000216.1, on the reverse strand, counting down.
ACCGCCGAGCATAGGATCTGTGCGCATATAATCCGAAGTGTCGTAGCGATGATTTGATGGGGATGTGAAAACAGGGGAGAGATAGATCGTCTCTGTTCCGAGAGAGGCTATATACGGGAGCTTTTCTGTAATACCATCAAGATCTCCACCATAGAAAGTGTTGTTTTTGACCGGATCTCCGGGAATTTCACCGAATTCCGGAATATCTGATTCCCACTCCACCGGAACGGCATCTTTTCGTGGAGGATAGTTACCGCTCTTTCTGAATCTGTCTACGAAAATGTGGTAGATCACACGGCCCATAAGATTTTTGGGAATGGTAAAATCATTTCTGTATACAAGAAGCTGTCTGTCACCTCCTATAGAGCAGGGAAGAAGCTCACGTGGAGACTCACCTCCGTAGGCATCAGTTATGCCGTCCGGTACAGATATCCTGTA
>JAZUBE010000215.1:0-8114 GCA_045638325.1 Eubacteriales bacterium | reverse complement strand
ATATCGCGGAAGTATTCCCAGAATCGGTTCCATTGACGCTACACACATCAACGGTGCGGAATCGGGACTTACGGTAACAAACTCTCTCTTTGAGAATATGTGCGACGACGGCTCCAACCACAGAGGATCAAGCTCACGGCTTCACGATGTGAAGATCCGCGAGGACGGAGTTACGGAGCTTTACTACAAGAACAGCATGCCCGAGTGGTATGCCCTTCATTCGACTCTGACCTCCGGTGTATTCTGTGAGCCCTTTGAGATTGGACAAAAGATTCTTGTATACGCTCCCGACGGTCAGGTATTCTGTGATACCGAGGTGTTGTCTGCTGCTGAGTACGTTGAGACGATGGAGTTCACCATTGACGGAGTTGAGCGACAGCTTTACACTCCCATATATAAGGTTACGGTGGACAGCTCTGCCACCGATCCCGATGCTCTGTTTGACGATGACGGTGTGCTGAAATACGATCTTTCCGAAAACCATTACCGTATGGATAACAAGGTAATTGTAGACAATCTCTCCCGTGTTTCCGCTGGATTTATCTTTGATAACGTTGTAGTACAGAATATCCGCTCACGCGGACTTTGCATAAAGACTACGGATGCCACTGTAAAGAACTGCACATTCCGTAACATAGGAAACGGACTCCTGCTTCATTTTGAATCCGAATGGGGTGAGTCCACGGTGGCGAAAGATGTGCTGATAAAGGATTGCCTCTTTGAGAATACGGGATATCTGTACGGCGACTACCGTGAGTTGAGATACGCTCCCATTTCGATAATGGGGCCGGATACATTGTCACTGGGTGACAGTGTTCCTTGCAAAAATATCGTGATTGAGGGATGCTCATTCAGGAATACGGCTCACGTTTACCACATCGTGGTACGCAATGCGGAAAACATCACGGTTAAGGATAACGATTTCGGATATATTTACGATCACGAATACGACGAGCTCGTTCGTCCCGATGCTTCCGTAAGCATCGAGAATGCACGTAACGTTGAGATATCCGGCAACACCTGCCCCGATGGGGTGAATATGTCCGACTGGATCAAGTGGGAGAACTCACAAAACGTGTTTGGCGAAGACGTTCAATAATATTTATTATGCAAACCCTTTTTGAAAAAGGGAGAAAACAAAAGAAAGTGGCTGTCGCAAATCGGAAATTTCCGGTTTACGGCAGCCCATTTTGTCATCTTACCACTATTATACGGTTTTCACAATCATATTCTACACCTGTTGAAACCATCGCAATACTGTCATCAAACACCTTTTGTCCGTTGATGTACAAAGCAGCCCCGTTCTCGGGCAGATGTATGACCGCATGTGCCCCTTCGGGAATTACAACCTCAATATTCGTATGACAGTTCTCGGTGGTATAAGACAGCTTTATCTCACCGATCACCGCGGGCACGGTACATGACATATGGCTATCAAGACCGTACCTCGGATCGATTCCGATAAGCTCGTATCCGGGAAGAAGCGGGGTGATTCCTGCAAAATGCTTACTCATTATCACAAGGGGGCCTCCCGACCACGCATGATTCATAGTACCGCTTTTATTCCAAAGTTCCCAAAGAGTAGAATAATCTTCGGCGATCATATCATGGTATCTCTCGCACATCCGCTGTTTTGCAAGCTCGTACTCACCCATTTTGCACAGTGCCTCAAGAACATAATATTCCATATAGGGACTTGAATTACGCACGTCAAAGAGAAGCTTCTTCATCTCGCCGTAATGCTCCTCGGGACACAGTCCTGCAAGCACCGCAACGGCATTTCCACGATCGTCGAAGCCTTCGGCAGATGTACTTTTATAACAGTTACCGCACCAAAAATTTTGGTATGCATCGTAGAGCTTTGCCATTCTGTCTCCGAGAGCATCGCAGGCTTCTTTGTCTCCGAGAATTTCCGCAATACTGCGTACGGATGACATGGCATAATAGTACCATGCATTTTCAAGAACGGGAACGTCAAATCTGTCGCCCCAATCGGGCCAGTCCCAGGAACCCGTTCTGTGAGTGACCAGTCCGTCCTCCACGATATCCCACAGATCAAGATAATCAAGGGAAGGGCCGATCACCTGTCGCAGAAACTCTTCGTCGGCGGTATATCTGTAATATGTGAAAAAGCCGCAGATACCCGCAAGCTGCTGCATGGGAAGCTCGGAATAATAGCCTTTGGTGGGCACCACCGTCAGAAGCACCTTCGTTTCAGGGTCAACGTGACCGAGCATGGTGCTGACGCCTTTGCGGTACAGCAGATACGATGCTGTATCAAGGCTGTACATACTCAGCATCATTTCGTTCGTTGCATCTCCCCACCAGGGTGCTCTTTCTCTGTCGGGACAGTCCATATACGTATCACGCATAGTGACGTAAAGGGTACGCAGAGACTTCTGCCACAGGGTATTCATCTGCTCATCACTGCACCGGTAATCACCGCAGAATTCGGTAGCATATCCGCTTTCTCTGTATTTCAGCGATATCACTCTGACTCCCTCGGGTACGGTATAGGTTATTCTCTCTCCATTGAACCAAAGCGGTGACTCAAATTCCTGAAGTCCGTCCTTCGTCACGTACGTACTGTGAAGTGAGCCTTCAGCGGTGTTTTCCGTGGTTACAGGGATCTCCTTGCCTGCCACGGAATCCACCTTCAAATAAGGCGTTATATGTGCGTTATAGGGGACCTTCAGGGTAATGCTGCCCTCCCCCTCGGAGGAACTATCGTAATCCTTAAGTCCGAAATCCTTGAACATTGGTATCTCACGTCTGTAGGTCTTGCCCCACAGTCCACTTCCACCGACAGAGTATTCCGCAGCATTTTCCCAATCGGAAAAATCATAGCCGCAAGTGTTCCAACCGCACATCTCCTCGCGTGCATCGTAGTAGATATTACTTTCGGGAAGCCTGAAATTAGGCTGAAGTGCGCCGTGATCTTCCTTGAATGCGGGATCACGTTTGACCTTCCAGGTGTTATCCGAGATCACGGATATAACCTCACCTATCGCTTCAAAAAGAAACCCGCCCTGTCCTGCATCGGTACTTGAAAAGCTCTGATCCTTACCCCAATACCAAACGTGAACGCTGATGAGGTTTTCACCGACCTTCAAAAACGGAGCAATATCCACCTCGTCGTAGTAGCAGTCCGTGGGAGTAGGCCCTCGCTTGATACCGCCATCCCTGATTGCAAGCTCTCCGTTTATGTACAGAATATACTTGTTTTCCGCGGCAATACAAGCCGTAAGACTTTGCGGTACTTCGCTAAGAAACACCGTTTTATTGAAGCAGAGCCACACGTTTTTGGAGCGCTCCTCCGCCTCTGACCAGATCCATTTCGCTGACCAATCAGATTTTATTTTTCTCTCATATTTCATGATATTACCCTCAGGTTTTGATAATACTATTGTACCATTTTTTCATGTATTATACAAGTAAAGCGGAAGATTTCTCCCCTATGCAGCTGTTATTCCGGATTCGGATATTGTTTCTGTACCTAACAATATGTCCATACTTTTTAATTATTCCAAAACCTTTTAACGAAAAGTCAGGGGTATGTCTTTATTGTATCAAATTGGGTCACTACTTTAAGTTAAATGGCACCAGACGGTGTCTTTTTGTTTTTACCGATCAGCAAGGATAGTCTTGCCAAAACCCTTGTACAGCAGTGGTTTTGGGGTAAAAAGATAGAGTCTTAATCTTGTGATTAAGACTTTTTTTGTGTTTTTGTGATGATGGGAGTAGACCGATTCAGACTGGTTTAGACATGTATTTTTGGTCGGTTTTTTGGGCGGTTTTTGAGAAAGCACACCAAAAAAGAAGCACGATACCACATTATCCCTTTTATTTCAAGTCTTGTTCATTATCGTATTGTACCGTTTGATTATATGAGTCTGACAAAAGAAAAACCATAGATTATGCAAAAATACCCGCACACAAACTGCGGGTATTTTCATTATCCGTCATCGCCATGTCAGTCGATATTATCTTATTTATTCACGGCATCGTTGAGAGCCTTACCAGCTTTGAACGCAGGAGCCTTGCAAGCCGCGATCTTTACGGTTTCTCCGGTCTGAGGATTTTTGCCGGTGCGCTCACCACGTTCACGGGTTTCAAAGGTACCAAAGCCCATAAGCTGTACTTTATCACCAGCCACCATAGCTGCGGTGATCTTGTCGAATGTCGCATCCACAACAGTTGCTACATCCTTCTTTGTCATGCCGGTATCCTCGGCAATAGCTGCAATCAGGTCTTTCTTGTTCATTGAAATCAATCTCCTTTATTTTTTATTGGATTGTAAATTTCATGCAAAGCGATTGGGAAACAGAGTCACCCGCAACCATATAATCGTCGTATGCATGGCCGACAACAGGCTCTCCGTTTTCGCACACGGTATACGTGTTGTGATCCACGTATATCTTGGCTTGGACGAGGTCACCTTCAGTCTTAACCGAACGAATCTCAAGGCTTTCCTCTTTTATGTGGGGCAACGTATAGGACGCACCTTCTTTTAGTTCATACTGTTCTTCGCCGCTGTCTTCGTCAAACCAAGTGCTTTCCTTGTCGTACTTATAGTCCCATTTCATAGCCAAGTAACGGTCATTCATAGGCTCGGCGGTAACCTGTTCCGCTTCCTCTGCTGTTAACCACCGGATGGTTGCTGTAAAGTTCTCATAGCCACTGCCGTCGGCGATCAGACCGGGAAGCTCATAGTGCATAGTAATAGTCTCACCGGGGCGTAGCGTCTGGGTTTCTTTGTCCAGCCGCAAAACCATTTTGTTTTTGGAAACAGAAAGCACATCCAGCGGATCGAATCCGCCGTATGATTCAAAGATCCTCCCCGGAGTCACCTGCAGGTACTTATCAAAGCAAGGCGCCCCTTCCCGACCTTTATAGTCATCGTTCATATAGTGAACGTGAATGATTGGTTTTATATTCATAGTTTCACTTCCTGTCATCAAGGTATGCCTCAATGGCGCGGATCACACGGGAACGAAGATCGCTTGTAAAATTCTCCTCACTTCGTGTATCCAAATACACGGGGTCATGGTTTCCGTCTCGGGTATCACCGTGACTCGTAGGAAAATACGGTCCGGCGGATTTTGTGTACTTAAAGCCCTTCGTATCCGCTACAATCGCACGCACCTTTGTCTCGTTGTCCACGTCGGCGGCATCTACCGTGTATACCTTCAAAGTCAGCTCACGGTAATAGCTGTCGTCCCACCGTTCACCGTATTCGGTGTTACGCCAGGATACCGATACGATATACGGTGTACCATCGTATTCATACACGTCCAGCGCATCGACCCATTGACGGTTAGTGATAGTGCGAGTCTCCTCATCAGCATCATATTCTGCTCTTTTATCATATTGATAGCGCTTCAAAAGTGTTAGTTCTTTATCTGTCATATAGACACCCCCTATTCGGCATAAGTATATCCGTCTGTTTTCAAATCTCGGACGGAGTTCTGATAGTAGTACGTAAACTTGTATACATCCCACTCATCACTGTCCGAGGTATTACATCTTGCTTCAAATCCGTGATCCATCAATACATCCGGATCGTTGCGCACGAGCCTTGCGGTTATAGCGGCCTTCTCTGTAAAGATAGCTTCCATCGGCGGATCGGTCTCAACAAGTCCGTGTTCACCGCCTTCGGTCTGCTTGGTAATTTTTGAGAGCAGCTCATCGTGGGTGATTGCCTGCAGCTTCGGTACGTTGGTCGTGTAAAACTCGCTGTCAGCTTTATAGATGAGCTTGCTGTTATCGTCAATCAGCACGTCTGCACCGTCGATCTTTGTCAGGATGTATGTACCGTCAGGCAGCCCCGTACCAAGATTTTCACCCTCAAAAATGAAGGTGGTATGGGAGGCTGTTTCACCCTTATTGTAACGGATAGTATAAGAACCCTCATTTCCAAATGACAATCGTCCGAAAATTCCGGTGTCTTTTTTCTCATACTGAATTTCCCAAACGTCTCTCTTGTTGTCAAAATCCAGGAGGAAGGATTCAAACCCTTCCGCAGTACGGGTGGACTCGCCGACGACGTTATAATCGATTTTATACGTATCGAAAACAAAGAAGAGTATCACCCATATAACAGCACTGAAAACAAGAAACACTCCAAAGATTTTCAGAAGCTTTAAGAGAGGTCTGGCAAGTGCCGCAAGACATCCTGCGCCCGCGGTATTGATTGTAGTACCGGAGCCTTGTCCTTTTTCAGCTTCTCGCTTTCGCGCACAATTGGGACAGATACGTGAGTCGTCATACGGAATAATTGCTCCGCAATGGCGACAGTGGTGTATAGCCATATGTCACTCTCCTTTCACGTTATTGTGTGTACGGAAATCAAGAACCCCAAACTACGTAATCTGCGCCGCTGAACTTATCCTTGTCATCATCGCCGAAGAATACGAAGGCATATCCGTCAAGAGTTGAAAGGAACGGAACGTCAAAGTCCAGAGGATCGTACTGGAGGAGCAGACCGCATCTGTCATCGCTGTCATCCACATCGTTGCTGGGACAGCCGAGGAGCTTGGTTCCTTCGTATTCCGCATCAACCTTTTCAAAGGTAATAACGTAGGTATCGGTCAGACCTTTAATATTGCAATTCTCATTATAATCGTCGATAACGATCTTCAGCTCTTCCGTGGTGTGATCCACCATCATATAAAGGTCATTGGATGGATACATCTCAGCATCAAGGAAGAAATAGAGATAACCCTCATGAGGCAGTCTGCACTCGGGATCAAGATCTTTTATATCCTCGCATCTGATCTGTGCGAAGAACACGCCGTCATCGGGATAGGGATTCTTCATGGACTCGGGCAGACAAGGTCTGCCGAAGAACTTACTGCAGCTCTCGTCGATCACCTCACCCGGCTCGACCTTTCTTACCTTCATTGCGATGGCGTAATCAGCGTTTTTAGCAAGTTCGATCAGCTCAAAGTCGAAGATCATATTACCATCCTTTATCTCACACTCTGCGTGGATCTTTCCGTCAACAAAATCGTAGTGATGATGATAAAAATATTCTATTCCGTTTGATGTGAACCCGATCGAGGTCATATTATATCCGGTGTCCCCATCAAGCCATACATTTGTGTTAAAGGGAGGAACGTCGGGCAGGCTGGCTCCGCCGCACTTTTCATAAGGCACGACAGCGGTCGCCTCTGCTACTACGTTACCGTTCTTATCTACCTGTTTGCCGGTTACTTTCAAAAACTTCTTGTCTTCCATTTTGCTTTTCTCCTTAATTCAAATTGAATTTTTAATTTACTTTACACCTTTACTTTCAAGGCAGATTTTTCTTTTTTTCAGCATACTCATCATAGATGGCAGCATGTAATTCGGGAGGAAGTTCTTTAATTTTTTGATGCATTTCTTCATCCATTTGCCGTTTCCATCGGATCTCGCTGTCATCCTGTATAAGCTTGTCATAATTCTCTCTATCGTAGGCAAGCGACGATTCCATACCTGCAAGATAGGCATCTTCATATTCCTTCAGTCGGGCTTCAGCCCTCATCGTCAGCTCCGCAATATGAGGTGACGCTTCACTCTGCGGATCAGATACCCGTTCGCTCCAATAGCGAGATAACTCATCGTCGCGGATGCACTCGAAATTCACAAGTCCCAACGCATCGGGGTCGAATACAAGCTCACCGTTTTCATCATAGCGAAGTCCGCTTTGGTCGCGGTACTTATTGTCCTTGATGCCGTGCAGATAGCTTTGCAGTTCTTCTTCGCTGTTGTAGATCTTGTTTGCAAAGAAAAGTGAAAGACCTTCTGCCGCTTTGGAGACTCCGCTTACAGCGGCTTTTCGCATATGATATAATCCTTCCGATAAATTGATACCGGGATACCCATCGAGGTAATGGTCTGTGTTGTCGTAATTGCCGAAGATGTAAAGAGTTGAAAGACCGTAGTGGGCGTTCACGTCACCTGCCTGAATTGCTTTCAGATAGAAGCTTTCTGCCATGCGATAGTGCATCAGCGCACAACCGGGTCTTCCAAAGTACCAGGTTCTCAAAAAGATATGCGGGTGATACTGATAAAGCCAGCCGCACCAATACAGCGCAGGAACAAATCCCGAATCTGCCGCCTTCCTTAATGCT
>JAZUBE010000214.1:0-5275 GCA_045638325.1 Eubacteriales bacterium | reverse complement strand
GACAGACGGTTGCTTTACCGGAGCAGGAATGTCAAGCTCGGGCATAGATGTGTCGTTTGTTACAACGTCAAGTACCGCATAGTAAACAGCCTCGTATATAAGCCGTTCGTTTGTGAATTTTACTTCAAGCTTTGAGGGATGAACGTTGACATCTACCAGTCCGGGAGTGATCTCAATATTCAGAATACAGAAAGCAAAACGTTCTTTTGCGATTCTTGTAGAATATGCATTATCAACAGCAGCAGTGATAGTACGGCTGCGGATGTATCTTCCGTTTATGAAGAAGTACTGCATATTGTGATTGGAGCGTACATAGTCCGGTTCCGAAGTGAATCCCCACACGCGGATACCGCTGTCGGTACGATCGAGCTTTATAAGTCTCGCAGCGGCATCTCTGCCAAAAATTACATATGCCGCACCGTACAGATCCCCGTCACCCGGAGTAACGAACCGAACATCTCCGTCAAGGACATATTTGAATGATACATGGGGAGATGAAAGTGCCAGTTTTTCCATAACGGCTGTGACAGCAGCCGCTTCGGTAGAGTCTTTTTTCATGAACTTGCGTCTCGCAGGAACATTATAGAAAAGTTCTTCGGCAATTATGGTGGTACCTACTGCGCACCCCATTTCAGAGTATTCGGTTATCTCACCGCCATCACAACAGAGAAGTGTTCCCATCTGAACATCGGCAGTTTTTGTAAGTATCTTCAAGTGAGATACCGCTGAGATGGCCGCAAGAGCCTCTCCTCTGAATCCGAGAGTACATATGGCTGAAAGATCATCGGCACAACTTATCTTGCTTGTAGCGTGTCTAAGGACTGCGAGAGGCACATCTTCGTTGTCCATACCGCAACCGTTGTCCGATACACGGATAAAACCGATGCCGCCGCGACGTATTTCAACTGTAATTGATGTAGCACCGGCATCAAGGGAGTTCTCAACAAGCTCTTTAACAGCAGATGCAGGTCTGTCAACCACTTCACCTGCGGCGATCATGTTGGCAACTTCAAAACCAAGTACATTTATTTTTCCGGCCACGGCGTCACCTCCTTTGTTTTATGAAAGCCGTCTTTTCCAATCGTAGATAAGATTCATTGCTTCGATTGGTGTAAGAGTGTTTATGTCAGTAAGTGATATCTCACGTTTGATATCTTCAGTTACCGTATCAAATATGCTGAAATTATCAGCCGGGGAATCCTTTTGGGACACTGCGGTATATTTGGGAGAATCCGATTCAAGATCAGAGAGAATCTCCTTTGAACGCTTTATAACTTTATCGGGTACACCTGCCAGTTTTGCTACTTCAATTCCATAGCTGTCGTCGGCAGGACCGCGAACTATCTTACGAAGGAATGTAACATCGTCACCTCGTTTTTTTGCGGCAACATTATAGTTTACGATACCCTCGAACTTTTCCTCAAGCTCGGTAAGTTCATGATAGTGAGTGGCGAACATGGCTTTAGCACCGAGGTGTTTGCCGGAGGTATACTCAGCAACAGCACGTGCAATGCTCATACCGTCGTATGTACTTGTACCTCGTCCGATCTCATCATAGATTATAAAGCTTTTCTTTGTTGCATTTTTAAGAATGTATGCAACTTCCTTCATTTCAAGCATGAAAGTGGACTGACCTGCCGCAAGATCGTCGGAGGCCCCGACTCTTGTAAACAGCTTGTCAATAATTCCGATAGTGGCAGAGGCGGCAGGTACGAATGAGCCTATCTGTGCCATAAGGATTATGAGCGCAGTCTGTCTCATATACGTTGATTTACCTGCCATATTAGGCCCTGTAATAAGGAGAAGTCTGTTCTGACGGCAATCAAGAAGACTGTCATTGGGAACAAAATACGAATCACGTACGAATTGTTCAACAACAGGATGTCTGCCGTCTTTTATGTTAATGGTATCACCCTCGGTGATAGTCGGACATACATATCCGCCGGAAGCGGCGGCGCTTGCGAGAGAGATAAAGAAATCAAGTTCAGCAAGAGCAGATGCAGTTTGTCTTATTCTCACATCTTCCTCGGCGATCTTGTCGCGAATAGCGGCAAAAAGCTCGTATTCTATAGTCTTGATCTTATCTGACGCACCGAGAATTGTGGACTCAGCTTCTTTGAGAGTTTCGGTGATATACCTTTCACTGTTTGAAAGTGTCTGTTTTCTTATGTATCCTTCGGGTGCTTTTTCGGATGCGGAACGGGGCATTTCGATGTAATAACCAAAGACACGGTTATATCCGATCTTCAGGTTTTTAACTCCTGTTTTTTCACGCTCCTCGTCCTCGATCCTGCGAAGCCAGCTTTCGCTGTCATTGATGATCGAACGAAGCTCATCAACTTCGGAGGAATATCCGTCTTTGATAATTCCACCTTCACGCACCTGAAAAGGGGGAGTTTCAACAATAGCCTCGTCTATAAGTTCATAAATATCCGAAAGCATGTCCATGCTATCGCCAAGCTCACGAAGCTCGGGAGAGTCGGATTCCGAGAGCATAGATTTGATGCCGGGGATCACAGAAGCAGTCTGTGCAACGGCACGAAGCTCTCTCGCACCTGCGGTTTTATAAGTGATCCTGGTCATAAGACGCTCAAGATCAAGTACCTGTTCAAGTGAAAGTCTGAGTTCTTCACGGAGCATAAAGCCGTCAAGAAGTGCTCCTACACATCTTTGTCTTGCTGTTATCTTTGCGGAATCGGTAAGAGGATGCTCAATCCTGTAACGGAGCATTCTCGCACCCGCAGAAGTACAGGTCTTATCAAGAACCCACAAAAGGGAACCGCGTTTGTCTTTTGTAAGCATCGTTTCGCAAAGTTCAAGATTGCGTCTTGTTGCAGTATCCATTTCAAGATACTCTGAATTCTTATAAATATTCAGTTTGCCGAAGAAATCCGGTTCTCTAAGCTGAGTTTCTCTGATATATTCAAGTGCTGCCGAAACAGCCCGAAGCATAGGTTCAGGAGTATCAAGAGGTACATCAAAAAGCTTTGCGGCATTTTTTGAACCATTTGGGGTATCAAAAAGATATGGTGTACTTTGAATGAGAAGCTCGTGCTCATGACGTTTGGCGTATGATGCAATAGATCTGAATTCCGAGATGTCATCGGAGAGGATAACTTCTTTCGGAGAGAATGTTGATATTTCTGAGAGAAGAAGTGCACCGTCGGGGTCATTCTCAAGATAAGTTGCGGCTATGTATGCAGTAGAAATATCGGTAAAGCAGATTCCTGTTCCGTCGTTTCCGGAATATACAGTACAAAGGTAATTATTAACGCCTTCGTTCAGAAGCTCCGTTTCAATAACAGTACCTGGTGTAACAACACGGATAACCTCTCGTTTGACGATTCCTTTAGCGGCAGCGGGATCTTCTGTCTGCTCGCAGATGGCTACTTTATAGCCTTTTTCAATAAGTCTTCCGATATAGCCTTCACTTGAGTGAAAAGGAACACCGCACATGGGTGCACGTCCCTCACCGCAATCTCTGCCTGTGAGGGTGAGCTCAAGTTCTCTTGATACAAGCTGTGCATCTTCAAAGAACATTTCATAAAAATCTCCGAGGCGGAAGAAAAGGATATAGTCATTATACTTATCCTTTATCTCGAAGTATTGTTGCATCATAGGAGAATATGCCAAGTGAACGACCTCCCTTGGAAATATTATAAGATGTTAAATGTATTAGTGGCAGCCGCCGCAGGAAGAACAGTCATGTGAGCAAGGTCTATGACCTGTGATGGCGAACTCAAGCTCAGCGAGTATCTCGCTATAATAAGCATCGTACTCATCTTTTGCAGTGGTATATGCTATATATGCGTCGTTATTTGTGACCTCATTGTAGAGTTCCTCAAGTCTCTTTTCTATGTTTTTTATAACATCCTCGTCCTGCTCATCTTTTGAATATTCAGCGGAAAGGGCAGTCTGGTGAACATTGTACTCGGTAATGAGGGTACGAAGCTCTGCTGAATCGTTATAGATATCAGCAGCGGTCTGAAGAGCAGAAGCTCTGGGGTCTTCCTTGATCTCCTTGCCGAGGGCGTGGATCATTTCAATAATTTTTTCGTTAAGAATGTTTTCCATTTTTAAATTTCCTTTCGCACTTTGCGTAAATTATTTTATTATTTCTGCACGGAGAGAAAATGTATCAGCATCTGTGATCTTCACCCGTACGTTTTTACCTATAAGATCAGCTTCACCGGCAAAATGAATGGGACGAACAGGATCGCCTCTGCCGGTAAGCATATTTTTGTCGGTACGACTTACTTCATCTGCGATTACAGTCATTTCCCGACCGATAAATCGTTTGTTGCGTGTAAGAGAAATATCATTCTGAAGAGCAAGAAGACGCTCATAACGCTCATTTGACACTTCTTTCGGTATCTGATCCTGCATTGTAGCAGCAGGGGTACCTGTTCTCGGAGAATAGATGAAAGAGAATATCATATCGTATTCTACTTCACGGATGATTCTGAGGGTTTCTTCAAAATCAGCATCAGTCTCTCCGGGGAATCCGACAATTATATCTGATGTTATGCTAACATCGGGAACAGCAGACTTGAGCTTTTCTATAATTCTCATATAATCCGCTGAAGTGTATTTTCTGTTCATTCTTCTGAGCACATCATCAGATCCCGATTGTATCGGCAGATGGAAATGGGGAACAACTTTTTCTTCCTCAGCCATTACGGTGATCAGCTTGTCCGATGCATCCTTCGGATGGCTCGTCATAAATCTCAGACGGAAATCACCGGGTATTTTGCATATCTCACGTATAAGAGCGGAGATATCCATGCCGAAATCAGTACCGTTACCGTAGGAATTAACATTCTGACCGAGAAGAGTGATATCAAGAGCGCCGCCACTGACAAGTTCTCTTGCTTCTGCAAGGATCGCATCGGGATGTCGGCTTCTTTCACGTCCTCGTGTATACGGAACGATACAGTACGAACAGAAATTATTACAACCGTACATTACGGAAAGCCAACCGCGATATGATTTTTCGGGAGTGATTGGAATTCCCTCGGTTATTGTAAAATTATCACCGCAGGAAACAATACGTCTGGGAGCACCTTGAAGCGCACCGCATATAAGTTCGGGGAGCTTGTGGAGAGATCCTGTGTCAAACACAAAGCTTACGTAAGGATAACTCATTTTGAGCTTGTCTGCTCTGTGTCCCTGAGTGACCATACAACCGCCGACACCGATGATCACCTCGGGGTCAGCATCTTTTATATGCTTGTACGTACCGATAATGGAGAGGGCCTTTTTTTCTGCATGCTCT
>JAZUBE010000213.1:0-14976 GCA_045638325.1 Eubacteriales bacterium | reverse complement strand
ATTGACGTTGAGGCATGGTCTCCCAGACAGAAGACATACTTTGAGGTAGGCTCCTGCTCCAACCTCGGTGATGCACAGGCACGCCGCCTCGGAATCCGCGTAAAGGGAGATTCCAAGTATTTCGCACACACTCTTAACAATACCGTTGTCGCTCCTCCCAGAATGCTCATCGCATTCCTTGAGAACAATCTTCAGGAGGATGGCTCCGTGAAGATCCCCGAGGTTCTCAGACCTTATATGGGCGGCAAGGAAGTAATCAGGTAAGCTGTAATGTTCGACAAAGCTTTCTGGAAAGAATTTTTTGACGCTCTGTACCCCGATTATTACTACAGAAACATAAAATCGCCCCTGATACTCGTCGATCTGAACTACATTCTCATCGGACTGTACATCGGCATAGTTGTAGCATCATTTTTCATCTGTTACCGTAAGACTCATATGGGCATTGCGGTGAGAGCCCTACTTAAAGAAAAAGCTCACTCCGAAGAAGATGCCAAAACTCCTGCAGAGCTTGGCATCGCAGGACGTCCCACGCTTGTACGTGCGCTCCGTAAGTGCAAATTCGGCGGTATCGTAAAGATGGTGGGTGTAGACCTTGATGCGAAACGTCCCGATTATACAAATGAGCGGTACTATATCCCCGAAGACAGACGTTATCAGGCAGAGGACCGCTACAGCAGAAAAGGTATGGGCATCGGAGTCGTTATAATCTGGGCGATACTCCTCATTCCCGTATTCATGCTTCTGAGATTTGTTATCCCGGAGCTGCTGCAACTTCTCGACAATTTTATAACGGGACTTAACAGCTGAGCTGTAAAACAGCGTCACACGAATAAAATTTGCGGAATCATCCGAAAAAGAAAGGACGGCAGATATGCCTAAAACCAAAAGACGTCCTAAGCGCCATCGTTCACTGAAGCAGGTACTCATCACGACCTTTGTCTGTGCCGCACTGTCCATTATTGCGATAATCATCGTATTGCTTCTGTGCGGAGTGAGATATCAGTCATTTGACACAGCCGACGGCGGAAATGTAAAATTCTTCGGACTTGTAGACAGCAATGGCAAGCCCAAAAGCGGAAAAATCGTATATTCTATCGGTATGTACGGTGATGTAGACATTGATCTCGGAACCATAACCTACTCAAACGGCGACATTTACGAGGGTGATCTCAAGGGACTCCTCAAGGATGGTAAAGGCAAAATGCTTTATGCCAACGGAGATATTTACGAGGGTGAATGGTCCGGGGATCTGATAAACGGTACCGGAACATACAAGTTTGTCAACGGTGACACTTACGAGGGCAGCTTTAAAAACGGCCTGAAGCACGGCGAGGGCACCTATACCATGAAAGACGGCAGCACCTATGTGGGAAGCTTCTCCGACGGTATGAGAAACGGCGAGGGTACTATTATCCTTGCAGCAGGAGACACTTACGTCGGTTCATTTAAAAATGATATGAAGCACGGCAACGGCACATACACATGGGCAAACGGTGACACCTATACCGGCGAATACGAAAATGACGTATGCTGCGGTGACGGTATGTTCAAGTGGGCAAATGGCGAAGTATACGAGGGTGAGTTCAAATTCAACACTCTTTACGGCATGGGTAAGTACTCCTGGCCCGACGGCAGAGTTTACGAGGGCTATTTCGAGAATGGTATCATCGTACGTGTCGATTCTGACAACGGCGTCGGCGCCGACCCCGGTGTTTTCGCCGATACTGATGAGTGACAGGTATTATTATTATTATTATTGTGCGGGGGAACCCCTTTTTGAAAAAAGGGGCTCCCCTCGTAACATCGTTGCACTTGTCGACGTACTCGCTATGCTCGCAGTCGCCCCTCACCAAAAACTTTCAGGTAAGGGAACTATATAAAACACTAACGGTTTAGTTATACTATATCAAAACAAATAGTATAAAATTTTTTGGGGAAGGTATGGAAACCCCTTTTTTATAAAAAAGGGGTTTCCACGTGTAAAAAACAAATATGACAAACACAAAACCTGCGGCAGATATGCTGAGGCCGGAATCATTCGACATGATGGTAGGGCAGAGGGAGCTTGTGGGGCCCGACGGCATCCTTCGGAGGATAGCGGAATCGGGACGGCTTCCCAGTATGATTTTCTTCGGCCCTCCGGGTACGGGAAAGACCACAGCAGCTACCATCCTTGCAAAGTCGTCGGGCATGACACTCCGCACTCTTAACGCAACCACCGCATCTCTGTCCGATGTAAAACAGATCGCAGAGGAAACAGGTGGTATCTTCGGCTCCGGCGGAATACTCCTGTACCTTGATGAAATACAGTATTTCAACAAAAAACAACAGCAGTCCCTCCTTGAATATATGGAAGACGGGCGCATCACTCTTGTTGCATCCACTACCGAGAATCCGTACTATTACATATATCCCGCACTGCTCTCACGTTCGTCCGTGTTTGAGTTCAAACCGGTGTCGGGCGCGGATATGGCACCGCTTCTTGAACGATGTGCCATCGCACTCGGTGCGACAGTCACGGAATCGGGCGAGGCAGGAGACACACCCACATTTACAAAAGATGCCATCCGTATGATCGGTGATTTTGCCGGAGGCGATGTAAGACGCGGTGTTGGAACTGTTGAGCTTGTGCTGAAAACGCTCCGCACCGGTGAGATCGGCGACAGAGAATTCGTGCGCCGTGTAGTACCTGCGCTTTTTGCCGGAAATTTTGACGGTGCAGGTGATGTACACTACGATCTTCTGTCAGCACTTCAGAAATCCATACGTGGCTCAGACCCCGACGGTGCGGCATTCTACGTGGCAAAGCTTCTTGAAGGCGGAGATATTATTTCCGTATGCCGCAGACTTCAGGTGATCGCATCTGAGGATGTGGGACTCGCATATCCCATGGCGGCAGTGATAACACGGTCGTGTTGTGAATCCGCAAAAGAGCTCGGTCTTCCCGAAGCCCGAATTCCTCTGGCAAATGCGGCAATAATGCTTGCCACAGCACCGAAATCCAACACTGCATATATGGCGGTGAACATGGCTGCAGAGGACATTCGTGCAGGCAAAGGCACAAGTGTACCCGAACATCTCAGATCACCTCTGTTCAAGGGATACGTTTATCCCCATGACTATGTGAATGACTATGTTCCCCAGGATTATCTTCCCGATGATCTCAGAGGCAGGAAATACTACACCTTTGGCGACAATAAAACCGAAAGTGCCGCCGCCGCATACTGGGAAAATGTGAAATCCGCAAAACCGAAGAAGAAGTAACGAAAATGTGATTTTCTTCTTTTTCAAAAGAAAGAATCAATGAACTTTCACACTGCGCAACCGCTCAGGATCACTATATTTGTAGTTTCTTCTCTATATACTCAAAAAGCCATCCTTTCCGGATGGCTTTTTATTACAGTACGATGTACATTATTACGGTGAGGATTCCGAGGAATCCGAAATTGAATGCAGAGAATTTTGCGATGTATTTCGCTGTTCCTTTGGGATCGTGAGAAGTATACTCACGGAATGTTATAAGACTTGCAAGAGATGCGATAAGAGTACCCGCACCACCGATGTTCACACCCACAAGAAGCTCTTGCCAATTGTCCGTGAACTGAGACAGAAGGATCGACGAGGGCACATTTGAAATGAACTGGCATGACACAACGCTGAAAAGAAGTGTGCTCTTATCCATAAGGTATGAAAAAAGCTCACGAACGGCATCAATGCGTGCCATATTACCTGCAAAAATAAAGAAAAACACAAATGTGAGAAGGAGCGGATAATCCACCGCCTTAAGTGCCGATCTGTCAGCAAAGAGAAGCACTACCGGAATTACCGCAAGGCCGATATAATAAGGAACACTGCGGAAAACTATTGCAATGGAGAGTGCAAAAAGCACAATATACAGGGCGCATCTGCCCACAGGAAGGTGTACCTCCTCGTCTGTTACCTCAATAGCCTCCGGCTTTACGAAAATGATACAGCAAAGGGTGATAAGTGCCACAGAAACAGCAAAGGGGAGTGCCATCACTGCCATAAAATCCCCTGTGGGAATCGCAAACTTTGAATACAGGTACAGGTTCTGGGGATTTCCGAAGGGAGTAAGCATACCACCGAGATTTGCGGCGATATTCTGCATTATAAATGTAAACGCCATGTATTTCTGCATACCTGTTGCCGAAAGCACGAGATATCCGAGAGGTAAAAATGTGAGAAGTGCCATGTCGTTCGCAATGAGCATTGAACCGATAAAGGTTATGTAAACGAGGGCAAGCACACTTCGTCTGATATTTCTGAAAACTGATACGATACGTCTGGCAAGGACAAAAAAGAATCTGATATTTCTGAGTGCACACACTACTGCAAGAACACAGAAAAGGCAGGTAAGAGTACGGGGATCGAAATAATCTATATATTTTGCGTCGGGCGGAACGATGATACTCGTCACAATTGCCGCCACAAATGCTACGGTCATCACGATATTCTTTCTGAAGAATGAAACGATGTGCTCGGTTATATGCAGATGATGATGTTTTGCCTGTGCGCCTGTCATTTTGTCCTCCCGATATATATATTAGCAATATGCCGCCAAGGGGATATTATAGCAGAAGGACAGGTTTATGTCAATAATTAGAATATACAATATGAATGACGGATCGTCGCTTTCTTCGGGGGAAAGTGACGATCCGTTTCAAAATTCCATTATTCTGTTACAGCGGATTTTTCGATATCTTTGAATATTGCCTGGGAAATTCCGCAGGGGTATTTCGTATCTTGCGGTAAACGAGAATAGTCCTCTCGTCGGCATAACCGGGGAGAGTGTAGGTGATACGGTCATAGAGAACCGCGCCCAGCTTTTTCGCCGCCGCTTCAGCCTCAGCCTCCTCATCTTTTGCCGCTGCACCCTTCATTGAGATAAACAACCCGCCAATTCCCACAAGCGGAAGGCACAGCTCCATCAGTACATTAAGTCTCGCAACTGCACGAGCCGTTACCGCACCGAAGGATTCTCTTGCATCGGTACGGGCAAATTCCTCCGCCCTTACCGCCTCGGCAGAAACATTCGCAAGGCCCATCACCTCAGCCGCACCGAGAATGTAGTTGCACTTCTTCTCCGTAGAGTCGATCGCTGTTACCTGCAGATTCGGAAGTGCCGCCGCAACGGGGAGCGCAGGAAATCCACCGCCGCTTCCCACATCTGCGATCTTCAGCGAGGGGATAGAGCCCATAACACCCGAAAGCACACGTGCGGCATAAAGCGAATCTATGAGGTGAAGCCACACTACAGCGGTTGGTTCTGTAATCGCAGTAAGATTCATACGACTTCCCACATCAGCAAGATGCGATGCAAGGAGTGACAGCTTATCTGCAAGTTCATCGGTGGCAAATTCGGGAAGCATTTCCCTTGCAGCCGCCAGAAATTCTTCTTTTATCAAAGCCATTTTGCCACCCATCCGTCAGAAGTCTTCTCTGCTGTGCAGAGCTTTTCACCGTCTTTGTTCTTTTTGCCGTCTGTGATATTCATCACAACAGAAGAATCGGTACCCACAACAGCACCATCTGAGGGCTCGGTAAGGAAGTATACACGGCATCCGTGAGGTTCGATCTTCACTCGGATATCGGAATCCTGTTCACCCATGAACTCCTGTCCCCAGAACTCAAACGCAAGCTTGCCTGTACTACCGGGCACGCACATCTCAGTATCCGCATCGCCCCAGTTGATAAGTGCGATGGTACGTGTACTGCCTCGCACACCGAAATCAAGCACACCGGGGATAAAGCTGTCCATGAGATCAAGGGGTATTGCCGCCTCGGTGTTGAGGGGGAACAGCTTTGAGATCAGCTCAAACTGATGCTCCTTCAGGAGAGGGAGCTTGTCTGAGAGCATCACAGCACCACCCGATGCCGCCATTGCGGTAACGTAAGTTTTTATCTCGCCGTCGGTACGGGTACAAAGACGCCAGCACTGTTCGTCCTCCTCGTCCTTAGTGCGAACAAGGAGACAGTCTGCATCATTGATGTACCATGTCTTGTGAGTATAGTATCTCTTGAGTACGGAATTAAACACATCTCTGAGAGACTCCCATCTCTCGAACACATCACAGCTAACTCTCATTCCGTCAACAAGTCCTGCTGCAGCAGCAAGAGGCGCAGTACAGGCGAGAAGGAATGTATCGTCAGTCACAGCTTCACGCATTATCTGAAGTCCCCGACGATAGTTCATCATAGTGGTAAATTCGGGATCTTTGTGCACATGGGGCACAAGCCTTCCCGTAATAATGTCGATCTTTATGTATCTGTAGCCCCATTCGTGAGAAAGTCTGTGGAACAGATCACGGATATAATCACAGGTCTCGGGAACGGAAAAATCGAATGCGGGATAAGGATACGGCAATCCGCACTTCATGTGAACGAACATCTCGGGGTGTTCTTTCCACACATTTGAACCATCATGTGCACCGAATGCCGCAACCCAGATGCCGGGAGTATAACCGCGGCTCTTTATCTCATCGGCGAAATCCTTCATCTTTGCGCCGAATTCCTCTTTTTCGCCCCAGTCACCCCAACAGGTGAACCAGCCGTCATCGATCTGCACGTATTTTACGGGAATATCATTCTTATGAGCATCAAGGGAATCCATATTCTCACGGATGATATCGGCATTTATCTTTCCTGCGTAGTAATACCATGTGCAAAAGCCCACGGGAACGTCAAATTCAGTTTTTCCTGCAGGAATATCGTCGGTATTGAGATCACGCACAAGCCTTGCGTATGCGGGAAGTCCCTCGGTGGGAATATCTCCGCAAGGCATGATAAGTACAAGATCGGAGGTAACGGATGCACCGTTTTCAAGAGGATGATACTCAAGGAACTGAGTTGCCTCGTATCTTCCGTCTCCTCCTGCCTTTACGGTGCCTACATACTTTTTATATGTAGCAAAGCCGAAGATGCCGTTGCCCTTCGCCCCATTATACGCCACAAAATCGCAGGAATCGTATCTGGCACCCCACACAGGAGCGATGGTATCAACCTGAGAGCGCATCTCGTTGAGCTTGTTGCCGTTATCCTCAGTCGCTCTTGTGCAGAGAATCTTCGTGGGAAGATCGGTAAGGCTGCAGCTGAAAGCGTAAAATGTCTCAGGCTCCTCAATGGTAGCACCTGTTACGTTTGTGTATGAGGTGCGCACGAGCATACATTCTCCATGGGGAATGAACTCCATTACAGCATTTTCACACTTTGCCACAAATCCGTCAAGCGCCCACTCACCGACTGCAGGAGCTGTAAGAACATTGTAATCATTTCCGGGATAGGTGAGGTATGCAGTTATGTCACGTGCGAACACCGTACCGTCATCATTTACAAGGCAAAGCGAATTATTGATAATCGAAGGCTTCATAGATTACTCCTTTACGGTTTTACGGGGGATACCGCCAAAGGACTTTTTGAAAAAAGTCCCTATAGCTTCCAAAAATTTTTATATAAATATCAGATATAATAAAAAACAATAGATTTTGATATACTTTATTTTCGCCTTTTATATGAAAGTTTTTGGGGAA
Organism: Eubacteriales bacterium; assembly: GCA_045638325.1. GTDB lineage: Bacteria > Bacillota > Clostridia > Oscillospirales > CAG-272 > UMGS1312. Next base: position 7,426 of record JAZUBE010000213.1, on the reverse strand, counting down.
GGGTCAGGGAAACACCCTTTTTTCAAAAAGGGGTTTCCCCACACAATAATAATATCTCAAACATCAGCGAGTGCAAGGTATTTGCTGCCGTTTTCGGTGATGAACTCCTTACGGGACATAATATCGTCACCGAGGAGAGTCTCAAACATTCTGGCGGTCTCCTCCGCATCGGCGGGAGAGACTCTTATAAGCCGTCTTGTTTCGGGATTCATGGTAGTTTTCCACATCATGTCGGGCTCGTTCTCACCAAGTCCCTTTGATCTCTGGAGAGTGTACTTTTTACCCTCGATCTCCTTGAGGACAGATGCCTTTTCAGCCTCGCTGTAAGCAAAATAAGTCTCCTTGCCGCAGGTGATCTCGTAAAGGGGAGACTCTGCTATATACACACGTCCTTCTCTGAGAAGTGTGGGAAGAAGGCGGTAGAACATGGTGAGTATCAGGGTACGGATCTGGAATCCGTCCTCGTCGGCATCTGTACAGATTATGATCTTCGACCACTTGAGATCATCCATGCTGAAAGGTGCCATACCGTCCTTTTGCTTTGTCTTTATTTCAACGCCGCATCCGACAACTTTAAGAAGATTTGTGATGATCTCACTCTTGAATATCTTGTCATAGCTTGATTTCAGGCAGTTGAGAGTCTTACCTCTTACGGGGATTATCGCCTGGAATTCTGCATTTCTTGCCAGCTTTACGGATCCCATCGCGGAATCACCCTCAACGATAAACAGCTCACGCCTTGTGGCATCCTTAGATCGGCAGGAAACGAATTTGTCGACTCTGTCCGCAAGGTTATTCTTTACAGTGACCTTGCTCTTGTAGTCAATACGGCTCTTTTCCGCAGTCTCACGAGATCTTTTGTTAATAAGAACCTGTGCTGCAAACCGTTCTGCTTCAAGGGGCTTTTCTGTGAAATATATTTCAAGCTTCTCTTTAAGTGCCGCAGTCATCGCCTCGGCAATAAAGGAGTTGGTAATAGCTTTCTTAGTCTGGTTTGCGTATGATGTCTGGGTGGAGAAGGAGTTTGTCACAAGCACAAGGCAATCAGAAATATCCTGGAAGGTGACTTTTGCCTCATTTTTGTTGTACTTATTCTGAGCCTTCAGATACTTATCCACTGCATAGGTGAATGCGGCACGAACCGCCTTTTCGGGCGATCCTCCATGCTCAAGATAGCTTGAGTTGTGGTAATATTCGAGAGCCTGTGCTGAGTTGGATGTACAAAGTGCAACCTCACAGCGGAGCTTGTACTCGGGAAGATCGTCACGGTCACGTCCCGTTGCCTCAAACTCCCATCTCATGGGAGGTGTAAGAGGATTCTCGCCTGCCGCAAGCTTCACATAATCGAGGATTCCGTTCTCATAGTAGAATTCCTCCGTATCCATGCCGCCGTCTTCTCTCTCCCAGTTAAAGATGAAACGCAGTCCTGCATTTACCATCGCCTGGCGGTCAAGTGTATCGGTGAAGAACTCCTTCGGGATATTTATATCTGTAAACACCTCAAGATCGGGTTTCCAGCGGTGTTTTGTACCGGTACGTCTCTCTTTTTTATCAAGAGGACGCACCTGAAGTTCACCGTCAGCCTCACCCTTTGTGAAGTGCATATATGAAACATTATCTCCGTCGTATGACCACACTTCCATAAATTCGGAGGAATACTGAGTAGCACAGGCGCCGAGTCCGTTAAGTCCCAGAGAATATGTGTATGCCGCATCGTCTGAGTTGTTGTCGTACTTACCGCCGGCATACATCTCACAGTAGATGAGGAACCAGTTATACTGACCCTCTTTTTCGTTCCAACCCATGGGAACGCCGCGGCCGCGGTCGTCGATCTCGATCACGTGATCTCTGTAAGCGGTGACGGTAATACTGCTGCCGTAACCCTCCTTTGCCTCGTCAACGGAGTTGGAGAGAATCTCAAAAACAGAATGCTCACAACCCTCGAGTCCGTCGGAGCCGAAAATTACCGCAGGGCGTTTGCGCACACGATCTGCACCCTTCAGGGAAGTTATGGATTGTTCATTATAATCTTTCTTCTTAGGCATTTATTATTATCCTTTCGGTAAAACTTGTCGTGAAACCTGCGATCATTTCTTATCGGCGGAGGTAAATCCGTCTTTTTTGAATCTTACAAGAGATATGATTGTAGAGGTTATTGCGAATATCTCACAGAGTATAGCGCCGAGCGATCCGCAGATTATGTTGTGAGTGAGCCACGAAGGAGATACGAAAGCAAGCTGAGCTACTCTTATTATCATACCGCTGTCTGTCCACATTACCGCAGTTCCTACAAGCTGTGCCGCAAGCACAAGAATGGAGAGCCATCCGTCATAGGTAAGAACTGTGGACAGGATGTACGCACCGCCCGTAACTATGGCAAGAGGCGTGCGAAGCTTCTTCGGAGAAAATCCGAATACCCATCCGCGGAAGATATTTATAAAATTAAGGACTGCGGCTGTATAGCTTCCCAGCATAAGAAAGTTCAGCGCAAACATAGCACCCGATGCTGCCTGCGTCAGAAAAAACCTCTTGTTTTCTCTGCACTGAAAGGACAGAATAGAAAGCGCCATTCCGACGATTCCCACCGCCTGTGCAATATAATACGTCATAATAACTCCTGTAACGTTATTTTCTCAGAATGGGATACCTTTCAAATCCCGTATACCCCACCTGCGATACATAATCATATGCCTCATCGAACTTGTGGCACAGAGCCTCAGCACAGTGCGAATCACCGCCGAGGATGATCCTGCAGCCAAGCTCATACATCCTTTTCAGGAGAGGAATTGCGGGATAAGGTCTCACACGGTAACCACGGAAGATGGCACCGGTATTCACCTCAAATATCACATCTTTTTTCGCGAGCACCTCAATGCAGGACATTGCCGCATCAAGATAACGAGGGTTCTCTTCATCGAAGAAGCAGTCTGTCTCATTATGCTTTGCCACAACATCGAAATGACCGATGGTTACAGGACCTCTGTCACCTGCATGGGACAGCTCCTCATAGTATTTCTCAAAATAGAGGTAAACATCACCGCCGAAATGCTTGTCAGCCGCATCGGTAATATGTTTTGATGTCCAGTCCGTAGGGAAGTATTCATCCCCGATCTTTATGAAGTGATTGGCTTCTATCAGATAGTCAAGATCTGACACATCGATATCCGTATTGACATCAATCTCAAGGCCCGAGAATATCTCAAGTTTGCCTTCAAACTCCTTTTTGAGAAGTGATATCTCACGGATACGTTTCTCAGTCCACGCCTGTCTGCATGGATAATTTTTCTCAAATTCCATTGGTGCATGGTCCGTAAAACCGATGGCGTACATATTCTTTTCCACTGCCGCCTCCACCATTTCACGGACGGTATTGCTGCCGTCACTGAAGCGTGTGTGGGTATGATAATCCGCATAACGCATGACCGTCACCTCAGTCTCTGTAATTTTTTACGATTTTACGGCAAAGGGAATTCCACCACTTGTTCACGTAAAACTGTGCCTTGTAAAGTGCATAGAATGCAGAGGGGGAGAGGAGCATGAACACGCTGAGGACGAGCATTCCGGGGAAATCGAGCATAGTCATTCCGAAGAGAGTTCCTCCGAGAAGTGCGATCGCAAGTACCATAAGTACAAGTATGCTCCAGAAAAGCACTGTTCTTACCTTGTTAAAGGGACGACAGGTAACGAAAAGCATGATCATTCCGACAGTACATGAGATAAGTGCACATATAGTTGACATAGCCTCATCAGTCATATGGAATGCCACGTAGAACAGTATTACTCCTATTATCATAAAAACATTCGTAAGTCCTGCGGGGAGTGCCCTGTAAAGAATATTCGTCATAAATCTTCCCTTGATAAGGCTCTCGTTTGGCTCCATCGCAAGAACGAAGGAGGGGAGACCTATGGTCAGCATTGAAACAAGGCTGAGCTGTGCGGGAGAGAAGGGGTAAGGAAGAACGAATATAAGGGATATAAGCGCAATAAGGAATGAGAAGATGTTCTTGGAGAGGTAGAGCGATGCGGAGCGCTCGATGTTGTTGATAACACGGCGTCCCTCTGCAACTACCGCGGGCATTGCGGAGAAATCCGAATCAAGAAGCACGATGTGGGATGCCTGAGCCGCAACATCGCTTCCCGATGCCATTGCGATAGAGCAATCCGCCTCACGGAGAGCAAGGACATCATTTACACCATCACCTGTCATAGCCACGCAGTGGCCATAGTCACGGAGTGCACGGACGAATCTGCGCTTCTGATCGGGGGTAACTCTGCCGAATACGGTGTATTTCTCTACTGCCTCGTAGATCTTGTCGTCCGTGTCAAGAGTTCTTGCATCCACATAATTTTCCGCACCTCTGATGCCTGCTCTTTTCGCTACATTTGAAACTGCAGCGGCATTGTCTCCGGAAATAACTTTGATATCGACACCCTGACGGGCAAAGAAACGGAATGTCTCGGGAGCCTCGGGACGTATTTTATTTGAGAGAAGTATCAGCGCAATCGGAAGCTTGCGGCCCGGAATACCATCATCCTCAAGATCTCCGTAATATCGTGCAAGGAGAAGCACACGGCAACCGCATGCAAGATATCCGTCAATAACGGAAGCATAATCCGCCACAGCCGCACCGAGAATAATATCGGGTGCACCGAGAAGGTAACACTCATCGTCATGGAAAGCAGCACCGCCGTATTTTCTCGATGACGAGAAGGGAAGTATGCGATCTGCCGAACGGTGATTTCCCTCACTGAAGAACCGTTTGAGGGCGATCATCGTATCGTTATCCGCCTGCATAGCATTAACATATTCGGACATAAGCAGACGGACATCATCGTTTGTGTATCTGTCGGGGCAAAGGGTGACTGTGTCCTCCACCACCATCTTGTTTTCTGTAATAGTACCGGTCTTATCCACGCAAAGGGTATCGACCCTCGCAAGAGTTTCGATACAGTCCATCTCATGAACGAGAGTTTTCTTTTTCGCAAGACGAAGGATACTCGCCACAAGAGCAAGGCTTGTAAGAAGGTAAAGTCCCTCGGGGATCATTCCCGTAAGAGCACCGGAAGTTCTGATTATAGCATCCTTCCATGGAGTGTCAAGTATCATGACCTCTTTGAGATAAAGAGCAATTCCGAAAGGAATAAGGGCAATTCCGATCCATTTCACAAGCTTTGTAAGGGAGTTCATCATTTCGGATTTGCCGCGGTTCTTTGATTTTTTAGCTTCAATGGTGAGCTTTGATGCAAATGATTCAGCGCCTACTCTTGTCAGCACCGCATAGCACTGACCGTTTATGATAAAGCTTCCCGATGTGAGCTCAGCCCCCGGATTTTTCTTTATTTCATCTGCCTCACCGGTAATAAGGGACTCGTTTGCAAAACAATCTCCGGCAACAACCACAGCATCTGCAAAGATCTGGTCTCCTGCACGGAAGATGACGATATCGTCACGTACAGTTTCGTTTACACCCACATTCTGCTGCACACCGTCTCTCACAACGGTACACTGTCTTGATGTTAGAAGTGCCATTTTATCGAGAGTTTTCTTTGAGCGAAGCTCCTGTACTATACCGATAATGGTATTACAAAATACCACACCCATAAAAGTGAGATTTTCGATCTTTCCCGTAAGAAGCACAAGAACGGCTATTGTGGTAAAGACAAGATTAAAATATGTACAGATATTGGTAAGAAATATCTCCTTCACTGTTTTGGTAGGAGGATCGATCTCGCGATTGTAAAGCCCTGCGGTCATACGTCGGCGTACGTCTGCAAAAGAAAGTCCCTCCGAGGGATCGGGTGTTACAGGCGGCACATCATACACATAACCGTCATGCTCCTCTGCAGCAGAATCGCCGGATTCTCTCACTGGATATCCGTTTTTATATTCGTTCATGTGATGCCTCCTCTCTGAAGTTTAAGATCGTATATATTTTATCTTTCCCAGTACTTTCTGTCAAGGGATCTGAGCTGTATTGCCTCGGCAATATGTGCGGCACCGACTTTCTCCGACCCCGCAAGATCGGCAATAGTTCTCGCAACGCGGAGAACCCTGTCGTACGCTCTCGCAGACATCCCCATCCGTTCAAATGCGGATTTCATCACCGCCGCACCTGCATCGTCGGGTGTACAGAACTCACGGACTCCCGAGGAGTCGAGGTGAGCATTGGGTTGTCCTCCCTGGCGGGAGGTAGCGATCTCTCTTGCCGCCGTGACTCTTTCGCGGATCACCTCAGATGATTCCGCAAGCTCCTTTTCCGACAGCTCGTCGAAGGAGAGGGCGGGCATTTCTACCTGAATATCAACACGGTCAAGAAGGGGACCGCTTATTCTTGAGAGATATTTCTGAATATCCATCGGCTTGCAGGTGCATTTTCTGATACCTGAGCCATAGTATCCGCATCTGCAGGGATTCATTGCGCAGACCAGCATAAATCTTGAGGGAAAGGTAGCTCTGCCTGAGGTTCTCGTGATAGAGACCTTACCGTCCTCAAGAGGCTGACGAAGCGATTCCGTCACGAGCTTATTGAATTCGGGAAGCTCATCGAGGAACAAAACCCCGTTATGAGCAAGGGATATCTCTCCCGGGATAGGCACAGTACCGCCGCCCACAAGAGATGGTGCACTCATAGTATGATGAGGCGAACGGAACGGACGCCTTGCCGGCAGAGGATTATCTGTATCTATAAGTCCTGCGGCGGAGTATATCCTTGCACTTTCCACCGCCTCCTCAAATTCCATTTTCGGAAGGATAGAGGGGAGCCTTTTTGCGATCATTGATTTTCCCGAGCCGGGAGGGCCGATAAGCAGCACATTGTGTGAGCCCGCTGCGGCGATCTCCATAGCACGCTTTGCCCTCGCCTGACCTTTGATCTCCGCAAAGTCAAAACCACGGCCGAATTCCGCCTCGGAATGAAGCTCACGGTTATAGTATGCCCTGGGAAGCTCCTGCCTGTGGCAGAAATGATCCACGATGGAGCGCATATCTTCCGCATAGTACACGGTCACGCCTTCGACGGCAGCCGCCTCTCTTGAATTCTCGGGAGGCACGATAGCGGTAGTTATGCCTGCCTCTTTTGCAGCGAGGATCATACAAAGCACTCCCTTTACGGGACGGATCTTACCCGAAAGGGACAATTCCCCGATAATACAAGTCTCACCGAGAGGTGCATCCCCCGGAATCACGCCTCCTCCGCAGAGGATCGCCGTAAGGATCGCCGCATCAAGAGCCGATCCCTCCTTACGTCTGTCTGCAGGAGCAAGATTCACAACGATAGATGCCTCGGGGAATTCATACCCACTGTTGTAGGTAGCCGCTTCCATTCTGTGAACGGATTCACGGACAGCGGCATCGGGAAGACCCACGATATCGAGAGAAGGGAGTCCCCTTGTGCAGTTACATTCAACTGTGATGGGATATCCTTCT
>JAZUBE010000212.1:0-3103 GCA_045638325.1 Eubacteriales bacterium | reverse complement strand
TAATTACCGCCTGTCTGCCGATTTTCCTTAAACATACAGCAAACCTCCGAGAAAATCACAAGATAATCTGTCTTTTCCGGAGGTTTTCCCTTAATAATTAAAGGAGCGATTCAGTTTGCGGCGACTCAGTGGGTAAGTCTTGCTCTTCCCTTCTGGCGTCTTCTCTTAAGCACTTTTCTGCCGTCTGCTGTAGCCATTCTCTTTCTGAAGCCATGAACCTTACTGCGATGACGCTTTTTAGGCTGGTATGTTCTGAGCATGGGTTGCACCTCCTTTTATATATTGAAAAACTTTGACGATTTTAGGCATAGTACACCCGTCGGCATACATACGCATCACTGATTATACTACATATACTTATCATTTGTCAAGTAGTTTTAAGAAAAATACCCTCTTTTTCGCAATTATTTCCACTACTTGTTTACATCTCTTGAATTTGCCGCGTTTTTTTGGTATACTAATATGAGAAATTATTTATTTGAAAGTTTTTGGGATCAACCCCTTTTTCCAAAAAGGGGTTGTGGGGTACGGGGTGAAACCCCGATACAATAAGGAGCAGTTATGTCACAGATAATGGGAAACACAGGGGATGTAAAAAAATCCCTCATTGAATATATGGAATCCTTTATTGGAAACGTGTACGAGCCCGGTACGTACATCCCCGATGAACTGTCCGGAATGATGAAGCGTGTGACAGTAGAGCTGTCGCGTGAAGTAGCAGTATGCCTTGACAGGCGCAACAGAGTTGTTGCCATATCTCTCGGAGACAGCCGAAGCGTATCGCTTCCAGATGCAGGAGGTAAAAAATCCCCCCTGCGTCTCTCGGGAATACGCCTTCTGCACACTCACCCCAACGGATCGCCAAGGCCCTCTGAGGTAGACATCAATTCCCTGTACACCGTACGGTACGATTCAATGGTGGTCATCGGTGTCAACTGTGACAAACAGACTGTCACAGGGATCTCCGCCGCAATGCTCACCCGTGATGAGCGTGGTGAATTCTCAAAAAAGGCTCTCCTGTACGGTCCCGTTCTTCCCTCGCAGAAGAAAGCACTCGATATGCTCTATGCCGAGGCTGAAGCCATCGACAAGGCCGCTCCCGACAGATTTGAGGACAATGAAGAAGAAACCACACGTGCCATTCTTGTTGGCGTTATCACCGACGGTAAAGCCTCCTCTGACGATGCAAAAACAGAGCTGCGTGAGCTTAGTGAGCTTGCGACCACCGCAGGTGCGGAGCCTGTGGCTTTCCACATTCAGAGAAGGCCGTCACCCGATTCTCGTCTGTATATCGGTAAAGGTCTTGCGTCGGATATTGCGCTTGAAAGGCAGGCGCTTGATGCAAGTCTTGTTATATTTGATGATGAGCTCTCTCCATCTCAGATACGAAATCTGGAGGAGACTATCGGAACGAGAGTTATAGACAGAACCGCACTGATACTTGATATATTCGCCGCAAGGGCAAAATCCCGTGAAGGTGCTCTTCAGGTAGAGCTTGCCCAGCAGCGGTACAGACTTCCGAGACTTTCGGGAATGGGTACTGCCCTCTCCCGTCTCGGCGGAGGTATCGGTACAAGGGGCCCCGGTGAGACAAAGCTCCAGACCGACAGACGTCACATCCTCAGACGTATCCACTATCTTGAAGAAGAGCTTGAAGAAGTGGCGAAGCGCCGCAGTATGATGCGAAATGACCGTGCAAAGCGGAACATGCCCGTGGTAGCCCTTGTCGGATACACCAATGCAGGAAAGTCCACCATGATGAATGCACTCTGTGATTCCGATGTGTTTGCAGAAAATATGCTTTTCGCAACCCTTGATCCCTCTGCACGAGGCATGACCGATTCCGACGGACGCGAGTACATGATGATCGACACCGTCGGATTTATAAGAAAACTTCCACACACATTGATCGAGGCGTTCAAATCCACCCTTGAAGAGGCGGCTGAGGCTGATCTGCTCCTGCACATTGCCGAAAGTGATGCGCCCGATCTTGAGGATAAGATAAACACAGTAAACGAGATCCTCGGTGAGATCGGTGCAGGTGACAAGCCGAAGATCCTTGTACTGAACAAGACTGACAAGCCGAATGCCGTAAAGGATATGCCCCGGGGTGAGGCACTTTCCGTTATATGCACCGATGCTGTAAACGGCACGGGTGTTGAACTTCTTCGAGAAGCGGTAGCAACATTCTTCAGCGGAAATGAGCGTGAGCTTCAACTGCTGATCCCCTATACCGAGGGATGGGCACTGCCCTATCTTCACAAAAACGGAGTTGTGCTGTCCGAGGAATACGGTGGCGAGGGTACTACAGTACAATGCAGACTTCCTGTGGAATATGTGGCGAAGGTAGAACGGTTCACTGTGGAGGATCAAAATGATTAAAGAATATAAAACTCTCGCAGGCGACGGTTTTTTCGAGCTTGTTGAGAAAAAATCAAGATTTCTCGGTTACGCAATTCCCTGCGCCGATGCAGACACGGCAGATGCATTTATCGCACGTATAAAAGCCGAGCATCCCGACGCACGTCATCATGTATTCGCATATGCCTGCGGAGGGCTTGACGGAGGTGCGGAAGTTCGCAGGATGTCCGATGACGGTGAGCCGCAAGGAACAGGCGGTGTTCCCTGCCTCGACGTTATCACGAAAAAGGGAGTCCGCTGTGCGGCGGTGGTAGTTGTACGTTATTTTGGCGGAATCCTTCTCGGTGCGCCCGGACTTGTACGTGCATACGGCAAAGCTGCCGCAGGTGCGGTAGATGCGGCAGGAGAATGTACGATGATAAGGTGCCGCAGAGTGACTGTGACCACAGACTACCAGCTCTACGGAAAGCTCACCAGAACTGCGGAGAACTCCGGCTACAAGATGGAGCCGCCCGTATTCGACGAAAACGTGTCATTCTCCCTTATCATCCCCGAAGATGAGGCTGAAACTTACGCCGCATATCTCAGAGACTTCTCCAATGCAAAAGCTGCGGTAGAGGTGTCGGAGGATGGGGAGTATTTGATGAGGTGAAAAATCTTCATCAGATAAATAACGACATCACTCAATCGCAACCGTAGAAAAACAAAAGAAAGCTCTCCATAGCCTTCTCCTGCGGGAGAA
>JAZUBE010000211.1:0-2234 GCA_045638325.1 Eubacteriales bacterium | reverse complement strand
GAGAAGCGGCAGAAAGTCCACAAGTGCTATGACTACTGCAAAAAGCAGTGCATATTCAACTCTCAGTATTATAAGTCCGAGGTACAGCTCCGCAAATGTTACAAGCATGATGATAAAGTATGCTCTGAGGTACTTGCCAAGAGCACCGCTGAGTCGTCTGTACCCTGAAATGAGCTTTTCTCCGGTATTCCCGGGTAAAAAATCACGGATAGCTGCAGCGGCACCGTCATAGTCAAGTGTCAGATAAAAAAGTGCTATAAAACAGACTGCCGTGGCGAAAATAGCTGCCGGCAGCTTTTTTATAATACCACCTGCAGCAGATGCAAAGGATGTGCTGAGTGATGATGCTCCGCTGCGTATAAATCCACTCACTATCTCATAAATATCAAGTCCGTCACCATCTGACATTGGTAGTTTTTCGCGAAATCTTTGCCCCATATCGGAAAGCTTGCGTAAGGGACTGTCCGGAGAGGCGGAATTTTCGGACAGATTTACGAGAAACTCCGTGCATTCCTCAAGGAGCTTTATTCCGGCAAAACGGAAAAGCATATAAATAATAATAAGTATAAGAAGAATCATTATTACCGATATTGGTTTTGTTCCGATTCCTGTATACTTTTTGAACCATAAAGACGCAGGTCTTATAAATGATGCGATAATAAGAGCAAGAATGAAGGGGAAAAGAGGAGGAAGCAGATATCTGAATCCGATATAGGATACTGCAGTTATAAGAAGTCCGGAACTCACAGTTTTGCAAAGCTTCCACCAAGTTTCGGTTTTCATTTGTAAATATTCCTCCCTGTTTCTCGGCTTTGCTTTATGTTATGCAGAAAAGGATGTATCTATTCACCGAGGAAAAACACGGAGTTTGTCTGTAAATTTACAATTAGTATTTGATTTTATGTAAGTATTATGTTAATATATAGAATAAACTAAATAAAGGCGGATTTGAAAATGAAAAAACTTCTTGTAACCATTCTCAGTGCAGTGCTCCTTATGGGTACATTTGTCGGATGCGATAAGGATGTTGATGTAAGCGGTAAGGTCAAGGCGAAGATCACCGTTGAGGATTTCGGTGAGATCACTCTTGAGCTTGATGCTGACACAGCTCCCATTACCGTTCAGAACTTTGTCGATCTTGCAAATGACGGATTTTACGATGGACTTACCTTCCACCGTGTTGTAAAAGACTTTATGATCCAGGGTGGCGATCCCAAAGGCGATGGTTCCGGCGGATCTCCCAATAAGATCAAGGGTGAGTTCGAGGCAAACGGTGTTGAGAACAAGATCTCTCACAAGAGAGGTGTTATCTCCATGGCCCGTTCCAGTAACAGCTACGATTCCGCATCAAGTCAGTTCTTCATTTGTCATATTGATTACCCTTCACTTGACGGACAGTATGCCGCTTTCGGTAAGGTTATCGAGGGAATGGATGTAGTTGACAAGATCGCAGAAATTGAAGTAACAATGGGCTCTGACGGCCTGATGTCCAAACCCGTGAAAAAGCCTGTTATCAAGACTATTGAGATCATCGACTAAGAGGAAAGAAAGGAATATATCATGGCTGAAAATGTAAATGTTCAGATCGAAATGGAGTCAGGCGGTATTATAAAGCTTGAGCTTTATCCCGATATGGCTCCCATTACTGTTGAGAATTTTGTAAGCCTCGTCAAAGAGGGCTTTTATGACGGGCTTATCTTCCATCGTGTTATCTCCGGATTTATGATCCAGGGTGGTGATCCCATGGGTACCGGTATGGGCGGATCTTCAAAGAAGATCAAGGGCGAGTTTGCTGTAAACGGAGTGAATAATCCTCTGTCTCACGAGAGAGGTGTTATTTCCATGGCTCGTTCACAGATGTTCGACTCCGCATCAAGCCAGTTCTTCATTTGTCATGCAGATGCTGCGTTCCTTGACGGACAGTATGCCGCATTCGGTAAGGTTACCGATGGTATCGAAGTGGTTGACGAGATCGCATCTATTCCTACAGATCCCATGGACAGACCCATGATTCCCCAGACCATCAAGACTATTACTGTAGTAGAATAATTATGCATAAATACCGCTTTGCCTACATAAGGTAAAGCGGTTTTGTGTTGGAGATAATTTATGAGACGTAAAATAAAATATACGGCAGTTGTTATGGCTATGTTGCTTCTTGCAGGTTGTTCCGCGGATAATGAAGATAAAAAAGTTACGGATGCTTCATCGTCTGAGACTACTGTTGTCACAGA
>JAZUBE010000210.1:0-2717 GCA_045638325.1 Eubacteriales bacterium | reverse complement strand
CGTTCAGAAGCTTAGTCTCGTCCTTTGCAGGATCAAGCTTAAGACCGTCAGCAAAGTCCTTCAGATATGCGCTCTTTCCTCTGATATTCATATCCATGATAATTCCTCCAGTAATTATTTTTGTGCCGCAAACAATGGCGGGGTACACTTTGCATCCACAGTGTGTTTTCTCAGAAAACCGATGTGCCGTTGCACATCGAGCTGTGGATGAAGCCCGAATCGGTTACCATGCGGTCTGAAAATACTGTATATTCGGGTAACTTACGCTCTCTCAAGATAGTCGCTGGTACGGGTGTCGATCTTGATCTTCTCGCCAACCTCGATGAAGAGAGGAACACGAACAACAGCACCGGTCTCAACGGTAGCGTTCTTGGTAGCACCGGTAGCAGTATCGCCACGGATACCGGGCTCGGTGTCGATAACCTCAAGAACTACGAACATGGGAGGCTCAACGGAGAATACGTTGCCCTTGTAAGACTTAACGGTACACATCATCTCTTCCTTAACGAACTTGAAGGTATCGGTAAGCTTGTCTGCATCAAGGGGAATAGTCTCAAAGGACTCCATATCCATGAAGTAGTAAAGGTCACCGTCGGTGTAGGAATACTGCATCTCACGTCTGTCGATACGAGCATCCTGAAACTTATCGGTGGGGTTGAAAGTGGTCTCTGTAACAGCACCGGTGATAACGTTACGGAGCTTGGTACGAACAAAAGCTGCTCCCTTACCGGGCTTTACGTGCTGGAACTCGATTACCTGCATTACGTTTCCGTCCATGTCAAAGGTAACGCCGTTCTTGAAATCTCCTGCAATAACCATGATAATGTATTCCTGCTATGTAGCAGGAAACTCCTTTCTTTATATACGCATAATTACACTTTATTATACTTCATTTCCGTGCAATTTGCAATAGTTTTTATGAGATTTATGTCTCTCTTAGAAAATTTCCTTATTATTCCGGATCTGCGGCGGTATAAATCTTGATATTTTCCGTCTCAGATCCGTCTTTTTCGTCTGTTTTTGCCGACATATCCGTCTCAGCCGGAGAATCATCCACAGTCACACTTTCGTCCTCGCTGTATGCTTCCTTGTAAATATCTATTGCGGCAAACACAGGACCGAATTTTTCGCCTGATCCTGCAGTAACGAGAATGTATTTCGTAGGCTGAGTCTTCAGCGCATCTTCACTCATTCCGGGAACAAGCTTTGTTGCAAAGGTAGCAAGACAGTTTTTCGCCTCTATGGTATAGCCTGTCTTACCGCCCTGAACAAACACCGTACCCGATTCATCTCCGTTCATTCTGGAGAGAAGCGTACTTGTGAGAAGTATTCCTTCGGGATGCTCGGGTGTGCTTTCTGTAGTATACTGATAAGTGGACAGGACCTCTCTCATAAAGTCATCTTTGATAGCATATTCAAGGATCATTGCCATTTCATGACATGTGGTATAATGATCATCGTCATGAAGTCCGGTACAGTTGGTGAAATGGGTGTTTTTAAGTCCGAGCTCTTCCGCCTTATCGTTCATAAGCTCGGCAAAAGCCTCCTCGCCGCCTGCGATATGATACGCAAGTCCGAGAGCACCGTCACCGCCCGAGGGAAGTATAAGTCCGTAGATAAGGTCACGTACAGTGACTTCTTCACCCACAAGGAATCCTGCCACAGAAGCATTTGCAAGATACAGAGGATCTGTGATCTCCGCAGTCATGGTGAAAGTCTCATCAAGATCTTTTACGTTTTCCGCCGCCACGATAAGAGTCATTATCTTTGTCATAGACGCAGGATACATCCTGCGGTCTCCGCCGCGGCTCTTCAGAACAGTATTTGTCTCGACGTCTATAAGTATTCCGTGAGTGATATCAAGTCCTGCAGGGAAACCGGATGTATCATCATCCGTTATAGCAGGAACTACGGGAAGTGTATCTTCCGTAGTAGTTATCTCTGTAGTTTCATTGTCGCTGACGCCTGCTATCGCAGGGAGAGAATCGTCAGGAACACCTCCCAGTGTACCTGTTGTATATGCAATTATGAGAATGACCGCAAGTATCACCGCAAGAGTTGCGATCCAGATTGCCGCCAAACGTGAAAGTCCGCCTTTTTTCTTCACCTGAGGCGCAGGACGTGCTGCTCTGACAGTCTGAGGGCTGTTCTGTCTTATATCAGGCCGTCTCTGCGGCTGGGGACGCAACTGTCCGCTATTCACGCTTCTCTGAGGTCTGCCATTATCCCCGGCTCTGCGGGGCATCGCATCCCTTCTTTCGTTGTTATGGTTTTTATTCATATATATATCTGTACATCCGTTATTTTGAATTGGCAATACTGTATGATGCCATATTTCTTATATTATACCATATTTTTATACGGATTTCAACTAAAATATGTCGCAGGATGAAATTATCTCATACATAGGCTTTCATATTGACAAAACGCCTCGGAAATATTAAAATAATAATACTATAAAGCATGGGAGAAACACCGATGGAAACAAAGAGATTTACAAAAAACGACAATTCATTTATCTGTCAGAACTGCGGACGCGAGGTGGAACCTCTCGGATATACTTCACGTAACCATTGTCCCTTTTGTCTTTGGTCGGTGCATCTTGACGTAAATCCCGGTGACCGCGCATCTGACTGCGGAGGACTTCTTGAGCCTGTTTCCGCAGTACCCGATCCCAAAAAAGGGTTTATTATCATTCATCGCTGTACAAAATGCGG
>JAZUBE010000209.1:0-17070 GCA_045638325.1 Eubacteriales bacterium | reverse complement strand
CACCTCGCCGAATCTCAGCCAGAGTAAAGGCAGCAAAATCGCAGGAACCACAAAAGCAGGTAATACTTTTGACACAGCCCTCAGAGCTGCCGATCCGTTGTATTTATTTCGTACCCCGTCAGATATTATAAATCCGATGACTGCCGTATAGGACATCTGAAGTCCCACATCAAAAGGCGCATACGGACTAAAGACACAAATTATAAGAACCGATACCGACAGAGATGTAAAGCTGTCGGCTTTTCTGTTTACAAGGCCTGCAACAGCGGCAATTACAAACATTATTCCGGAGCGCACCACCGATGCTGAAAAACCGGTGAGTGCCATATAAAATATCACTCCTGCCGACAGAACGAAAAACCTCACAAACCGAAGCTTTCCTCTGTCGGGAATAAATTTTCCCACAAGGGCAAATATCACAGCCAGATGTGCTCCGCTGAGCGCAAGCACATGAGATATTCCGAGATTTCTGAAATCTCTTTTTACGCTGTCGGGAAGATCGCTTCTGTCTCCGAGAAGAAGTGCCTTTGAAAAGCCTCCCGCATCCTCTGACATTTCCGATGTGAGCCTTGATGAAAGCGAATCTCTGAGCATAGCAAATCTTGTTACGACATCATGAGATCTTCCGATGAAGCTGACCTCATCCGTCGCTTCGGCAGAGAGAAGAATTCCGTCGGAATAAAGATAATACATATAATCGCGCGGCATATCCATAGGCGATATATCTGCAGTAAACTTTATCCTGTCACCTACTGTAAACTCACCGCTGCCGCACATGAGATACAACTTTGTATCCCCATCAAAAACGGTGTCCTCATCCACCCTCACTATGTAGCATCCGCTGTAGGATGATGCCGACACCACCGACTGCACGACTCCGGTTATGTCTGCTCCTTCTATCCTTTTACCCGTTGTATCCGCAAGGCGTACATCTACTGTTACAGATGAGAAAAGAGATGCCACAAGAAACCCTGCAGTCATAGCCATAACAGCTCTTCCGATACCCCTTCCAAACAGGAACTTCAGGGAAATCACCGTCGCTGCAAACACGGCAAATGCGATGATCAAAGCAACATTTCTTGAGCTTTCACCGAAATAATACAACGCACACGATAATACGAAGAACGACGATGCAAATGTGCCTACAGGTCTTTTTTCAAAAAAATACACAGCACATCATCCCATATAATTTCTGCAATACAAAAGCAGTCCGTACTGCGCTATTATGATAATCGGGATCCCTATCATAAATCTCTTGTGTTTCGTTTTATGTCTCACCACAAGCATAGATATATACATCGCCGCACTTCCCCCGAGGAGGGATACAAGAAAAAGAGCCGCTTCGGGTACTCTTGCTCCTTTTCTTCTTTTTGATGCAAACTTATCATATACGGTAAGGAAAACGGAGATTACCGACAGCACAGTTATCCACACTGCTGCTGTTGTTTTTATACTGTTGAATAACTCAGGTGAGATCATATTTCGCACTCTCCGACTGTGCCATTTCGTCACATCTCTCATTTTCGGGATGTCCTGCATGACCCTTTACCCAGACGATATCCACTTTGTGAAATTCGTAAAGCTCAAGAAGTCTCTCCCAGAGATCAGGATTAAGCGCTGGAGATTTGTCGGCTTTTTTCCAGCCTCTCGCACGCCACCCTTTTGCCCAACCTTTGGAAAGTCCGTCAGCAACGTATTTAGAATCGGTGCAAAGCTCCACCTCACAAGGCTCTTTCAGTGCCGAAAGTCCTTCTATAACAGCCATAAGCTCCATTCTGTTATTGGTGGTATCGGCTTCACCGCCCGACATTTCCTTTTCCGCTTTTCCGTATCTGAGAATAGCTCCCCATCCTCCGGGGCCCGGATTTCTTCGACATGAACCATCAGTATACAGATAAACCTTTTTCATCGTTTTCCTCGTGTGTTTTTTGTTTTAATAATTTTACCACAGCATAAAGGTCACTGTCAAGAAATGCCGTAGTATTCAGAAGAAATTTCAACACAGGACTTTATTTTTTTTGCACTCTGTTGTATAATTTAATTATCAACACACGGAGGCATTTATGCAAAAGATCAACTATCAGCTTCTGACCGACAGAATAACGGCTGAAATACAAAACTCCGGCAAACGTCCAAGGCTTCTTCTTCACGCCTGCTGTGCTCCTTGTGCAAGCTATGTACTCGAATATCTGACGGATTTTTTCGATATTGACGTGTATTTTTACAATCCTAACATTCTCCCTTCGGAGGAATACGAAAAAAGGCTCTCGGAGCTTCATCGTCTTATACGCCTGCAGCCGTATGAAGGTAAGGTTTCGCTCATTGAAGGAACATATGAGCCCGAGGTATATCTTGCGGCAGCAAAAGAGCTTTGGGATGAGCCCGAAGGCGGCAGCAGATGTACGGTATGCCTTGATATGCGGGTGAGTGAAACAGCACGCCTTGCGGCAGAGGGGGAGTATGATTATTTCGCCACAACACTCACAGTCAGTCCTCACAAAAACGCAGAGCTTCTGAACGCTCTCGGATATGCGGCAGCTGAGAAATACGGTACGGTCTGGCTTCCCTCGGATTTTAAGAAACGCGGTGGCTATCTCAGATCAACCGAGATATGCCGGGAGTACGGTATATACAGGCAGAACTATTGCGGCTGCGGGCTGAGCCCGAATCAAGACTCGGCTGAGTGATGCCGAATCTAAAGTATCCACCACGACCGTGACGGCAGATACAATACGGTGCATCTGCCTTAATACCTTACGAATGTATTTTTGCAAGCCCCATCACTCATCACAATCCCAGCTTTTCACAAATATACCCTTGTCATGCTGAAAATGTTTACAATTTTCGGTCATTCTGACAGGGGTATATTTTCTTTATATTGTTGACTTTAGGCGCAGGATTTTATATAATTATAGTAGGGTAATATTATCGTGCCTGAATATGCAGTTTTCTGCGGACTCATCCGCATCCGAATATAATCTGACTCATGGAGATACAATATGAAATATCTTGTACTTATTCCCGACGGTATGGCTGACCGTCCCGTTCCCGAGCTTGGGAACAAAACGCCTATGGAAGTCGCAGAAAAACCCGTAATGGATATGCTTGCGGCAAAGTCACGTTGCGGTACCGTTATGAACGTACCTGCACACATGGTTCCCGAATCCGATACCGCAAATCTTGCGATAATGTCATACGATCCCGCTATCTACTCAAAGGGACGTTCTCCCCTTGAGGCTGTAAGCATGGGTATCGATCTGAAGGATGATGAGGTTGCCATCCGTTGTAACCTTGTAACTCTTGAGGGTGACGGAGAATATGAAGAACTCGTTATCACAGACCATTCTGCAGATGAGATCTCCACAGAGGAGGCAGATGAGCTTGTGAAGGCTCTGAACGCAGCACTCCCCATGGAGGGCAGACACCTCTACACCGGTATCAGCTACCGTCACTGTCTCGTATGGACGGGAGTTCCCTCCGTTTATAATTTTGAGAGACCTCACGATAACCTTGGAAAGGTGATCGGCGACAAGCTCCCCCGCATCGATGACGGCGGTGCCCCCTTCCTTGAGTTCATGAAGAAGGGTTATGAGGTACTGAAGGATCATCCCGTAAACAAGGCCCGCATTGCCGCCGGCAAGAAGCCTGCAAACTCCCCCTGGCTGTGGAGTCCCGGAACAAAGCCTGCACTTCCCGATTTCTCCGGAAAATGGGGCGTCAAGGCATCCGTTATATCCGCAGTTGATCTTATCAAGGGAATCGGCAAATGCGCAGGTATGGAAGTGATCGACGTTCCCGGTGTTACGGGTAATTACCACACCAACTATACAGGTAAGGCAGATGCGGCTATCGACGCATTCAAGAGAGGCCAGGAATTCGTATATGTTCACGTTGAGGCTCCCGATGAGTGCGGCCACCGTGGCGAGATGGAGAACAAGGTACTCTCTATCGGCAAGATCGATGAGCTGATCCTCTCCCCCATTCTTGAGTATTTCAATGGATGCGGTGAAGATTATGCAATCCTTGTTCTGCCCGATCATCCCACTCCTCTTGAGATCCGTACCCATTCCCATGAGGCTGTTCCCTACTTCCTGTATGACAGCAGAAAAGAGGTTTCCGGAATCTCCCACTTCACCGAAAAGATGTGCGAAGCTGCAAACGATTACAATCCCGACGGAAGTACACTGCTCTCCGACATGATCGCTAAATAAGAAAGGCACACAAATGGACAACAAAAACGAAACACCCGTGTCAAATACTCCCGCACATTCAAAAGGTGGCGGACTTGATACCAAAAAGCTTGTAGTATCATTCTTCGAAATATTTGAAATGTTCGCTATCTGCACAGCGGTGATCCTTCTCCTTTTCTCATACGTGGCAAAGCTCACTATCGTTGAAGGCACATCTATGGAGGATACTCTTTACGAGAATGATTATCTGATCGTTCAGGACATCGGATACACTCCTGCAAGAGGTGATATCGTTGTAATCCACAAGATCACCGCAAAACTGGGACGTCCCAATGCTGAGCCGATCATCAAAAGAGTTATCGCTGTTGAAGGTGACACGGTAGATATTGATTTTGACACATGGACCGTATATGTAAACGGAGAGGCTATTGACGAGCCCTATACAAATCTTGAAGATACCCCCTCATCCTTCGGTACCCATTTTCCTGTCACAGTTAAGGAGAATCACGTGTTCGTTCTCGGAGATCACAGAAACCACTCCGCTGACAGCCGTGTTCCCGAGATCGGTCAGGTAGATGTACGTTGCGTTGTAGGACGTGCGGTACTGCGCGTACTTCCCTTTGAGAAGTTCGGCGTAATGGAAAGAGCAAAATACGACTAAGAGGAAATAAAGATGCCATCTCAGACAATACAGTGGTTTCCCGGGCATATGGCGAAAACACGTCGCCTCATAAGTGAAAACTTAAAGCAGGTGGACATTGTGATCGAGCTTCTTGATGCACGTATACCCCAAAGCTCCAAGAATCCCGAGATCGCAAAGCTGTGCTCAGGAAAACCTATCCTCACACTTCTGAACAAATCCTCCCTTGCAGATCCCGTGGCAACCTCCGAATGGCTTCGCTCCTATAAGGAACGTGGCGCAAACGCTCTTGCCATCGACTGCATCAAGGGAGACGGAATAAAAAGTATCGAGCCCGAAGTGCGCCGTATTCTCGCAGATAAGCTTGCAAGGCTCAAAGCCAAAGGAATGGCAGGCAGACGCATCCGCGCAATGATCGTCGGTGTGCCCAACTGCGGAAAATCCTCTTTTGTAAACAAGCTATGCGGAACCAAAAAAGCAAAGGTCGAGGACAGACCCGGTGTCACCCGTGACAAGCAGTGGGTAGCCACATCCATCGGAATCGATCTTCTTGATACCCCCGGTGTTCTCTGGCCTAAATTTGAAGATCAGACAACGGGCGAGAACCTCGCATTCACCGGAGCTATCCGTGATGCAATTCTCGATACCGAGACTCTCGCATCAAAGCTGTGCCGAAGACTCGTCGACACCTATCCCGAGCTGTTCTGTACACGCTACAAGCTACCTTCAGAGGTGTGCAATCTTCCTGAAGATTATGAGATACTCATGGCTCTCGGCAAAAAAAGAGGTTTCCTTGTATCGGGCGGTGAGATAGATACCGAACGTGCGGCAGACTGCGTTCTCGATGAATTCAGAGGCGCAAAGATCGGCCGTATCACACTTGAACGTCCCGAGAGAAAAGAAAAGCCTGTACCCGAGGAAAAACCGGAGGAATCCGATGCCTGATCTTGATTTTGACAAAAGTGCAAAGCCTTTCGCCGATGCCGTAATATGCGGTTGCGATGAGGCGGGACGCGGTCCTCTTGCAGGGCCGGTCGTTGCGGCAGCGTGTATCCTTCCCGAAGGGTATGTCCCCGAAGGACTTGACGATTCAAAAAAGCTCACTGAAAAGAAAAGAGAAAAGCTGTATACCGAGATCACGGAAAATGCCGTGGCATGGTGTGCGGCTGAAGCATCACCTGCCGAGATCGATGAGATAAACATTCTTGAAGCTTCGCTTCTCGCTATGAGAAGAGCTGTTGAAGGTCTTGGTATGCCTGTGGATTTCATCCTCGTGGATGGTAACATATACCGAGGCTTTGATAAACCCGGTAAAGCTGTCATCGGCGGTGACAGCATAAGTCCGTCAATTGCGGCGGCATCCATCATCGCAAAGGTGACAAGAGACCGGATGTGTGCGGATATGCATGAGGCTTATCCCGAATACAACTTTGCAAAGCATAAGGGATATCCCACAAAGGATCATAAGCTTGCTGTATATGAGTATGGTCCCTGCCCTATTCACAGAAGGTCGTTCCTTTCATTTCTTGAACGTGACCGTGATAAGCTTGAAGCCGCACTCGCAGAAAAGCGGGCAAAGGAATCACAGGACAACTGACACAGCTAAATTTCACAATTTGAAAGTTTTGGGAATCCAAACCCTTTTGAAAAAGGGTTTGGCAGGGTTCGGGACAGAGTCCCGATATAATGGGAAATAAAAATGCAAAAACACAATGTGGGACTCGCCGGAGAGGACACGGCTGCAGAATATCTCGAAAAGCTCGGATTTAAGGTGATTGAAAGACGGCATCATGCCGGTCATCTTGAAACTGACATTATTGCCGTGAATGATGAGTATATATTATTCACAGAGGTAAAGGCAAGACGTGCCATCCCCGACGGATCTCACCCATACGGAACTCCCGGAAGTGCTGTGAATGCCAAAAAATCCGCAAATCTTATTGCGGCAGCAGAAGAATATCTCCGCACTCACAAGGCAGAGACAAAAGATCTCCAGCCGCGTATAGATGTGATCGAAGTGTACTTCGATCCAAGGGAAGATGATGCGCGTCTCCTTCATCTGAATCACATCAAAAATGCGGTCAGACGCCACAGGGAGATACGATGAAATACGCAGATATGCACTGTGATACCCTCACCGAACTTTATCTCGGAGAGTACAGTATCAAAAACGCACCGCTGCACATTTCTCTTGAATGTGCAAAATCTTTCACCACATACATACAGATCGCCGCAGTGTGGACAGACAGCTCCCTCTCCGACGACGAAGCATACGAAAGATTTTTCAGAGTGACAGATCACTTCAGTTGCGATCCGTCGGTAAAACATGGTGATGTACTGTTTTGTCACACCAAAAAGAATCTTGACTCGGCTGTAAAAAACGGAGTTCCCGCATTCATCCTCTCCGTAGAAGGGGCACGTCTCCTTGCAGGTGACATATCCCGTCTTTATCGGTTGTACGATGAGGGAGTAAGGCTTATAACACTACAGTGGAGTGATACCGACTGCATAGGCGGTGCATGGAACACCGACACGGGACTTACGGATTTCGCAAGGCGTGTCCTGTGCGAAATGTCAAGACTTGGCATTGCTGCAGACATTTCTCACGCTTCAGACAAAACCGCAAAGGAAATACTCGATATTGCTGATGAATGTGATCTCAAAGTCTGTGCATCACACAGCAATTCACGAAGTATATGCTCTCACAAAAGAAATCTCACAGATGAGCTTTTCCTCAGGGTAAAGAAACACGGCGGCATCGTCGGAATCTCCATGGCTCCGGAACATCTGTCGGATTCCGGCATGGCGGATATCACGGATATCGGCCGTCATATATATCATTATCTCTCCCTCGGAGGAGAGGATACTCTTTGTCTCGGATGCGATTTTGACGGGATCAGTTCGACACCCGTCAATATCAAAGGCATCGAAAACATTCCGGTTCTTTGGGAATCACTTGCCAACGACGGTGTTCCCGAGGACATTCTTACCAAGCTTTTCTTCGGGAATGCTCACAGATTCATTCGGAGCATTCTCGATTAAAGACAAATATAAAAATATAAAAAATTCAAAGTAAAGGAAGCAAAAATGAATTACATCAGTACAAGAGACACGGCAGAAAATCCCCGAAGTATTTCCTCGGCGGAGGCTATTAAAACCGGACTTGCACCCGACTCGGGACTCTTTATGCCCGAATCCATTCCGACACTTGATGAGGCGGCAATCGAACGTCTCGCCGAGATGACCTACGCCGAGAGAGCAACAGAAATTCTTTCCATGTTTCTTACGGACTATGACCGCGAGACACTTCTCAGTGACTGCACCGAAGCTTATTCCGAGGCTCGTTTCCCCGGAGGCGCTGCACCTGTAGTACCTATCGGTGACGGTATGTACTCCCTTGAGCTCTGGCACGGCCCTACCTGTGCTTTCAAGGATATGGCTCTTCAGATCATGCCCCGTCTCCTTTCCCGGGCTCTTGCTATGACAGGTGAGAGAAGACTTGCTCACATTCTCGTTGCAACTTCCGGTGACACCGGTAAGGCGGCACTTGAAGGCTACAAGGATGTTCCCGGCATAAAGATCTCCGTATTCTATCCCGATGACGGAGTTTCCGCAATGCAGAAGCGCCAGATGATCACCCAGGAGGGTGATAACGTGTTCGTTACCGCTGTAAAGGGTAACTTTGACGATGCTCAAAACGGTGTAAAGAAGATCTTTGCAGATCATAGCCTTGCTGAAAAAGCTGAAGAGAACGGCATGTTCTTCTCCAGCGCAAATTCCATCAACTGGGGCAGACTTGCTCCCCAGATCGTTTACTACATATCTGCGTACTGTGATCTCGTTCGTGACAATGAGATCTTTATGGGTGATGTTGTAAACGTATGTGTTCCTACAGGTAACTTCGGCAATATCTTTGCCGCATATATCGCAAAGCAGATGGGACTCCCTCTCGGCAAGCTTATCTGTGCATCAAACTCCAACTGCGTTCTCACCGATTTCTTCAATGAAGGTGAGTACGACCGTATGAGAACCTTCTACAAGACAATGTCCCCCTCTATGGACATTCTCATTTCCTCAAACCTTGAGAGACTCCTCTTCGCTATCGGCGGTGCTGAGTTCACAGCGGAAAGAATGGCTTCTCTCGCAGGCGACGGTTCCTACAAGATCCCTTACAAGGTACAGGAGGAGCTCGCAGAGTCCTTCGCAGGTTACTGTCTCAGCGAGACCGAGACCGGCGAGGTCATCAAGCGTATTTTTGAGGAGAAGGGTTATCTTGCAGATCCTCACACCGCTGTAGGTATCGGCTGTGCAGAGAAATATATTGAAGAATCCGGTGATACAAGAAAGGTGATCCTTGCATCTACTGCAAGTCCCTACAAGTTTGCCGCTGATGTTTGCCGCAGCCTCGATATTGAGCCTGCATCCGATGAGCCTATGGATATTATCTCAGCTCTTGAGAATGCTACTGATACAAAGGCACCCGCACAGCTCACAAGAACTCTTACCATGGATGTGAGATTCGACGGAGTTATCGATCCTGCGGATATGCCGAATGTCGCAGTCTGATTATTTCAAAACACATTACCGTTCTTTCCTCTTATAAGTGGCACAGGCAGTCTCAGCAGCTCTGAGTGCACTTGTGGGGCCCACAGTAATATGTGATGCGGTACAGTAGCTCTCACCGTCATGGTAAGCGCAGCTCATAACATCACAGCTCACTCCCCTGAGTCTGCCGGGGTACTTTGTCTCCACTTCAAGAAGTTCAGGAGAATAATATCTTTCGTCCTGTCGCATTTTCTCTCTCCTTCGGGTATACAATATTGTAATGATAGTTTTACCCCTCTTTATCTCCCGTATTCATTTTAACGAAAGGATAAATCCGCCCGGATATGCAAATCTCACCAATCGGGCGACGGTGATACGCAGTGTCTCTTTTTTCCATCGCGGATCTGCATCTATCTTCGTTTCACGACAAGCCTATGGATAAGTTCGGTGCACGTTGGACAGATCACACGAACAAGCTCATAAAACGGTGGTGCGCCGTTGTGGGAGAGAATGATACCGTCGTTATCCCCGGAGATATCTCATGGGCGATGAATCTTGAGGAGGCGAGAGAGGACCTGAGGCTTATCCACAATCTTCCCGGACGAAAGCTTATCGGTAAAGGTAACCACGATTATTGGTGGGGTACCGTTACAAAAATGAAGGAATTCCTTGATACCGAAGGATTTCACACAATTGACTTCCTTTATAATAATGCAGTGGCAGCCGAGGACTACATAATTTGCGGCAGCCGTGGCTGGTATGTGGAAAAAAGGCTACAGAATACCACCGAAAACGCAGATTACGATAAGATCGTTGCAAGAGAAGCCGCAAGACTTCGCATGAGTCTTGAAGCAGCGGTAAAGCTTCAGGAGGAACATGGCGGAGACATTCTCTCCTATATGCACTTTCCTCCCGTGTTCGGTTCATTCGTATGTCGTGAACTTGTGGATGTGCTGAAAGAATTCGGAGTGCGTCACTGCTACTTCGGACACATACACGGAAATTACTCCGTTCCGAGATCAGTGGAATTTGAGGGAATCACATTTACGCTTATTGCTGCCGATTTTCTCGATTTTATCCCCATGATCACAATGCCGATAGACTGGTAAATAAAAAAAATGCGGATTTTTCCGTAATTTTCAAAATATTCATTGACATAGCGACAAAAAAGCTATAAAATAAAAAGAGTTAAAAATTCTATTATATCATTTTTATGTTTCCCGGAGGAATAAGAAACATGAGTCTCAGAAATTCAAAACAGCTTGAAACAAATCTTTACGAGCTTGAAATCGTAATCGACGGAGCTACCTTTAAGGCAGCTTGTGACAAGGTATTCAAGAAGGCAGTAAAAAACATCTCCATCCCCGGCTTCCGTAAGGGTAAGGCTCCCCGTGCTATCATTGAGAAGATGTACGGTAAGGGAGTATTCTACGAGGATGCTATCAACGATTGTCTGCCCGATGCTTTTGAGGCAGCTATCAAGGATTTCGATAAGGTTATCGTAGGCCGTCCCGAGTTCGATATCAGCGATATCAACGATGAGACCGGCGAGGCTGTTCTTACCGCTAAGGTATATACAAAGCCCGAGATGAAGATCGATGGCTACAAGGGTGTTGAGGCTACCCGTACCGAAAAGCCCGTTACCGATGAAGACGTTGACGCTGAGATCGAGAGAGTTCGTGCACGTAACTCCAGAATGATCGATGTTACTGACAGAGCTGCTGCTCTTGAGGATACTGTAAACATCGACTACAGCGGTTCCGTTGACGGTGTTAAGTTTGAGGGTGGTACCGCTGAGGGACAGGATCTTACTCTCGGTTCCGGTCAGTTTATTCCCGGTTTTGAGGATCAGATCGTTGGCCACAACATCGGTGATGCTTTCGACGTAAACGTTACCTTCCCTGAGGCATATCATGCTGAGGAGCTCGCAGGTAAGGCTGCTGTATTCGCAGTTAAGCTCAACGGAATCAAGTTCAATGAGAAGCCTGCACTTGACGACGAGTTTGCAAAGGATGTATCTGAATTTGATACCCTTGATGAATATAAGGCTGATATTAAGGCAAAAATCGAAGAGCACAACAAGAAGGACGCTGACGCTATGGTTGACGAGCAGCTTGTTGCGGCTATCGTTGAGAAGCTTGAGGGTGATATTCCCCCTGTAATGATCGATGCTGAGTGCGAGAACATGGTTCGTGATTTCGACACCAGACTCAGAATGCAGGGCATGGACCTCAAGACCTACTTCCAGTACACCGGTCTCAATCTCGATGCTATGAGAGAGCAGTCCCGTCCTCAGGCAGAGCGTCAGGTAAAGACCAGACTTGCTCTTGAGACTATTGCAGCTCTCGAGAACATTACTGCATCCGAGGAGGATATCGAGGCTGAGTTCACCCGTCTCTCCGAGGCTTACGGCATGGAGGTTGACAAGATCAAGGCTCAGGTTACTGCCGAGGATCTCGCTGAGGATATCAAGGTGAAGAAGGCTGTTGATCTCATCCGTGAGAATGCAGTTATCACCGAGGCAAAGCCCGAGGATGAGAAGAAGGCTAAGAAGGCTCCCGCTAAGAGAAAGACCACCAAGAAGGCTGATGCTGAGGCTGGCGAGGAAGCTGCAGGCGAGGAAAAGCCCAAGAAGGCTCCCGCTAAGAGAAAGACTACCAAAAAGGCTGATGCTGAGGAAAAGCCCGCTGACGCTGAGTAATCGGTAATTAAAATCCCTAAGAAACCAAGGAGGTTACGTTATGGCACTTGTACCAATGGTTGTAGAACAGACTAACAGAGGCGAGAGATCCTATGATATATACTCACGCCTTCTGAATGACAGAATCATTTTTCTCGCTGATGAGGTGAATGACACCACTGCATCTCTTGTTGTGGCACAGCTTCTCTACCTTGAGGCTCAGGACCCCGACAGAGATATCAGTCTGTACATCAACAGCCCCGGCGGATCTGTTACTGCAGGTATGGCTATCTATGATACCATGAACTACATCAAGTGTGACGTATCCACCATCTGTATAGGAATGGCGGCATCTATGGGAGCATTCCTGCTTTCCTCCGGTGCCAAGGGTAAGAGACTTGCTCTGCCCAACAGTGAGATCATGATCCATCAGCCTCTCGGCGGTGCACGCGGTCAGGCAAGTGATATCAAGATCCATGCTGAGCACATTCTTAAAACAAGAGATACTCTCAACTCTATCCTTGCGGCTAACACCGGTAAATCCGTTGAGATCATCGCACAGGATACCGAGCGCGACAATTTCATGAGTGCCGATGCTGCTGTTGAGTACGGACTCATTGACAAGGTAGTTGAAAGAAAAATCTAATTAAAAAAGACCGCACCACGGTTTAAGCGGTGCGGTCTTATTTATATGAATTTGAGAGATATTTATGGACAATAACAACAATAACGGTAATAACAATAACGGTGGTACAGTTACCCCTGTCCGCAAGAAAGAGCGTCGCTGTTCATTCTGCGGCAGAGGCGAGGGTGAGGTGTATTTTCTCATCCCCTCTCCTACAGGCGCATATATTTGTGACAACTGTATCGATATGTGTAACGAAATAATAGAGGAACATCTCCACGATAGCACTGCATCCGCAGAGCTTACCCGCGAAAATATCCTTCCTCCTGCAAAGATCAAGGAAATACTTGACAGTCACGTTATCGGTCAGGATAAGGCAAAGATCGCTCTGGCAGTGGCGGTATATAATCACTATAAGCGTATTATGCATAACGATGCCACTGCAAAGCTGAAGAACAAAGAGGATGAGGTAGAGCTTCAGAAGTCAAACGTGCTTCTCCTCGGTCCTACAGGTGTAGGTAAGACTTATCTTGCGCAGACTCTTGCAAAGGCACTTGGTGTTCCTTTTGCTATTGCAGATGCGACCACTCTTACAGAGGCAGGATACGTGGGTGAAGATGTTGAGAATATTCTTCTCAGACTGATTCAGGCGGCAGATTATGACGTCGGTCAGGCTGAGCGCGGAATAATCTATATCGACGAGATCGACAAGATCAGCCGCAAGAGCGAGAACCGTTCCATCACCCGTGATGTATCGGGAGAGGGTGTACAGCAGGCACTTCTGAAGATCCTTGAGGGTACTACTGCTAATGTTCCCCCTCAGGGCGGACGTAAGCATCCCAATCAGGATTTCATTCAGATCAACACCGAGAACATTCTGTTCATCTGCGGTGGTGCATTTGATACTCTTGACAAGATCATCGAGGATCGTAAGGGCAAGTCCTCCATCGGTTTCGGCGGCGAGGTGAAATCGAAGGCAACAAAGCAGACTGAGAAGATCTTTGCAGATGTTACACCTCATGATATTGTAAAGTTCGGACTTATCCCCGAGCTTGTGGGACGTCTTCCCGTTATTGTGGGACTTGAAGGACTTGACGTTGATGCACTTGTGCGTATTCTGAAGGAACCTAAGAATTCTCTTGTTCGTCAGTACAAAAAGCTGCTGCAGCTTGATGATATTGAGCTTGTATTTGAGGAAGATGCTCTCAGACGCATTGCTGAAAAGGCTATCGAACGCAGTACCGGTGCGAGAGGACTTCGTTCCATCATTGAGGAAACTATGACCGGTCTCATGTTTGAACTTCCCTCAATGGAAAATGTAAAGAAAGTCACTATCACCAAGGCATGTGTCGACGGCGACGGTGAGCCGATTATAGAATGATTTTTTGCGAGGGGGAACTTTTTCGAGAAAAAGATTCCCCCTCGAACTCCCCTTCAAAAAGCTTTATACTATTAGATAATATTAGTTACTGAAACTTTTAAGGTGAAACCATTATGAAAATACTTGCATTTGGTGAGATCCTTTGGGACGTTTATCCCGAGGACAAATACATTGGCGGTGCGCCGCTGAATTTTGCCGCGCATCTTGCACGTCACAGTGAGGATGTATACCTGCTCTCCGCTATCGGCCGTGATGAACTTGGAGATGAGGCTCTCACTGTACTTGAAAAATGGAATATTTCTGCCGATCATGTGGGTATTCTTGACGATATTCCCACGGGAAAATGTGTTGTCTCTCTTGACGGCAATGGTGTTCCTTCCTACGATCTTTGGAGTGGTGTTGCTTATGACAACATTTCATGCAACAAAATACCCGATGATTTCGGGGTACTGTATTTCGGTACGCTCTCACTCAGGAGTGAGCATAATTTCACGGAACTTGAAAAACTTGTAAGTACACACTCATTTAGCGAGATCTTTGTTGACGTGAACATCCGACCTCCTCATTATTCTGAAAAAACAGTTAGATTCGCCGCAGAAAATGCGACGATGATCAAAATAAGCGATGAAGAGATGGATACGGTGGCAGAACTTCTCGGTATCGGGTATACATCCGATCACAAGGCTTTTGCAAAAACTCTCAGCAAATGTTTCACGAATCTTCATCATATCATAATCACTCTCGGCAGTAAAGGTGCATACGTGCTCCGTTGTACCGATGGTGTGGGCTTCTCCTGCGGTACTGTACCTGTCGAAGTAAAGTCAACTGTCGGTGCAGGCGACAGCTTTTCTGCAGCATTTCTACACAGATATCTTACAGGAGACACCCTTTCCGATTGCCTTACATATGCCTCAAAGATCGCTGCTTTCGTCGTCTCAAATTACGACGCCGTACCGGAGTATGGGGTATAATGATTTTTCGGGAGAGATGCTTTTTGAAAAAAGCACCTCTCCCGTATCCTTTCCGCAAAAATAAAATTCAATAAAGTGGTAATCTAAGTTCGCCTGTGCAAAGTCCCATTTCGGCAAGTTTTTTCTTTACGGGAATGGGGTTGACATCTTTAAAAAGAGATTTGGTAAGAGGATAGAGTTCACGGTCGATAGCACGAGCTTCAGTTGTGTTACCCGATCTCCAAAGATTCCACAGGCGTGTGACCTTTTCGGGGACGATATTTGCAGTAACGGAGATAAATCCGTCAAAACCAACCGCAGCAAGTGGCAGATTTATCTCATCACATCCGCTGTAAAGTGAGAACCTGTCGCCAAATACGTATGCAAGTTCCATTCCTGTACTCACATTTCCCGAGGCTTCCTTTACTCCAACTATGCCGGGAATATCCGAAAGTCTTTCATACATTTTCATTGTGATCGACATTCCCGTACGTGCAGGCACATTATACAGTATCACGGGAAGTCCTACTTCAGCTATCTCGCGATAGTGTCGCACAATTCCCTCCTCTGATGCTTTTACGTAATACGGTGTCACAGCAAGCAGGCCATCTGCACCTGTGTATGCTGCTGTGTCTGCAAGCTCAGCCGAATGTCGTGTGGACGCAGATCCAACTCCCGCAATAACGGGGATTCTGCCCGATACACGGGACACGGTATATTCCACCACTGTTTTGTATTCATCATCGGTCAATGACGGTGCCTCACCCGTCGTACCGCATACAACTATAGCAGAAGTTCCTCCGGTTATCTGCCTCTCAATGATATTTCCGAAAGAATCATAGTCCACATTTCCGTCTCTGAACGGCGTAATAATAGCACAGGCAGATCCTTCAAACAGGATCTTTTTCTTATATCTCATCATAATGTTGCAAAATCTCCTCCGTGGATGTATAATATATATATTACATAATATTCCGCCACCCATAGTTATGTGACGGGAAAGAAAGCGACTTACGATGATTAAAAACAGTCTTACTCCCACCGATCTTACTTTGTCTGATTTTTCATATGATCTCCCCGAGGAGCTGATCGCACAAACCCCTCTTTATCCCCGTGACTCATCACGCCTGCTCGCTGTCCGCAAGGACGGAACCAACGAGCACCGAATCTTTCGTGACATCACAGAATATCTCCGTCCCGAGGATGTGCTCGTAATCAATGACACCCGTGTACTCCCCGCAAGAATCTACGGTAAGCGTGTATTCTGTGCCGCTGCCGCAAGATCCGGTGACGCCCATTCGGGCGTCGGTGATGTAGAGCTTCTTCTTCTGAAGCAAAGAGAGCTTGACACGTGGGAATGTCTCGCAGGTCCCGGCAAGCGTGCAATGCCCGGAGATATTCTCGATTTTGGCGGGATCCTCAAAGCCGAAGTACGTGAAATAATCGACGGCGGTTGTCGTGTGGTACACTTCACTGCTGACGGTACTACTGTGTACGATGCACTCCATCAGGTAGGCACAATGCCTCTGCCACCGTATATAACGGAAAAGCTGAACGACCAGGAGAGATATCAGACGGTGTACTCCAAGACTGAAGGATCGGCAGCAGCACCGACTGCGGGACTTCATTTCACCGATGAGCTTCTCAACCGCATAAGAGAATCGGGTACAGCAATAGCCCCTGTGCTTCTACACGTGGGACTTGGCACATTCCGTCCCGTGAAAGAGACCGACATCAACAAGCACGAGATGCACTCGGAGTTCATCTCTGTTTCAAAGGAATCTGCAGATCTCATAAATGAACGTAAAGCCGCAGGCGGCAGAGTCATCGCCGTAGGCACTACATCCTGCCGCACTCTTGAGAGTGCCGCAGACGATAACGGAATTCTTCATCCGATGAATGACGACACCGGAATCTTTATCTATCCCGGCTATAAGTTCAAGATCGTTGACTCACTCATCACCAATTTCCACCTGCCCGAAAGTACACTTCTCATGCTCGTGTCAGCTTTAGCGGGACGTGAGAGAATGCTTAATGTATACCGTGAAGCCGTTAAGAT